>NZ_JAHGAM010000018.1:0-155912 GCF_030248595.1 Vibrio sp. D417a
TTAGGGCTGAAAATAAAAAACCGAAGCACAAAGCTTCGGTTTTAAGGAAAGCCCTGACGAAATTGCTTGTAAAAGCTCTTAGTGCCAGGGGTAAGGTGTTGAGTATTAGCTACCAGATGCAGGACAGCCTTTTACTGGTTGGCCATTACTGAAGTACTTGATGTTCTCTAAGTTCTTGTTGTAGTTATCCGCAGAGATTTGTGGGTTGTTTACGAAGAACTCGCGCAAAACGTATGCATCGGTTAGCTGTGTAGATTGAACATCGATGATTGGATAGTTATCGCCACCAGCAGCACTGAAGCTGATTACAGAGAATGTGTACGTTGCGTCTAGATCGAAGCCTTTATTGTTAATATCGGTAATGGTTACTGAGCCAGCATCACAATTTACATCTAAAGTGATGTTATCTAGTTGAGCGTAAGCACCAGAGCCTGCAGATTTCGTCGCAACCACATCTAAGTATTCTTTAACTTCTTTACCTGTCATAGTTGCTTTAGTCACGAAGTTACCAAATGGCTGAACCGTTAGTACGTCACGGTAAGTGATATCACCATCTTGGATTGAATCACGCACGCCGCCAGAGTTCATCACACCAAAGTCAGCATTTACCGTTTTGTAAGTACGGTATGCCTCGCCGAGTAGGTGACCTAGGTTAGTTTGTTGAGAGCGAACTACGTTACGATCACCTTCTAACTTACCCGTCGTATTAGAAATCTTCTCATCTAATAACTCTTGACCTTGTTGTTGGTATGGCAGTAGTAACGCTTTTACCGTTGCATCTTGTTGAATTCGTTCACCGATAACTTCATCGTTTTCGTCTAGAAGGTTTACAGGAATCAGTGCGTAATTCGCTAAGTGAAGCTTGCCGTCGTAGTATTCGAAGTCTGCACGACCCACATATTTACCCCACTCATGCGCTTGCATAATCCAAGTGCCTTTTTGTTGGTCTGGGGCACAATCATCCCCAGGTTTGAAATCAGCATACTCATTGGTACCTGGTTCCATACATACAGGGTTTTGCGAGTGACCACCGATGATAGCGTTTAGCTGTCCTTCTTCAAGAGAGCGAGCGAGTTTCACGTCACCTGGTGCTTCACTACCGTTTTTACCATCTTCGTAGTGACCCATGTGCGTCGTTGCAAATACTAGGTCTACCTTTTCGTTCTCTTCGATTTCCTTCAGTACCTTTTTGATTTCTACTTGAGGGTCTTCGAAGTGGATGTTTGATACGTTGTCTGGATTGACTAGCTTCGCAGTGTCTTGCGTTGTTAGACCAATAACAGCGATCTTAAGGCCGTTGATAGTAAATACTTTGTAAGGGTCGAAGTAACGCTCGTTTGTATCTTTTTTATAGATATTCGCAGCCAGCATAGGGAAGTCAGCTAGCTCGGCTTGCATATCGAGAATATCTAGTGAGTTATCAAATTCGTGGTTACCGACAGCCATTGCATCGTAACCAAGTAGGTTCATCCCTACGAAGTCTGGAACCGCATCTTGCATGTCTGATTCTGGTACACCGGTATTAATATCACCGCCAGATAGCAGAATGGTTTCACCGCCTTTTGCTTCGACTTCTGCGCGGATAGATTCGATTAAAGTGTGACGCGCAGCCATGCCGTATTCGCCGTCGCTGTTATGCCAAAAGCGACCATGGTTATCGTTAGTGTGGAGAACGGTGAACTTAGTACAAGAATCTGCAGTCTCGCAGGTTACTGGAGAATTGTCGCTGTCTGAGCCGCATCCTGCTAGCGCAGCGCCCACTGCCACTACCAAAAGAGATTTGGAAAACTTCATAAGGGATCCTTTCTTTGTGATTTTGTTATTGTTACGGCGTGAAATATACGGAATTAATGTGAAACTTTAGTGATCTATCTCTTATTTATACTTCTATCGGAGAAATGAATTAATAAGCCTGCAAACTACGTCTATAAATAAACAGAATTGGTATTTAGTATTTATTTTATATCGCTAGCTCTATTTTTTGTGAGGTAGTTAATTGAATGTGTGTTGTTTGTGTGAATCAATGCGCATTTTTACGAAGTATTACGCTGATTTTGGTGATTATTTTGCCAAGTTTATGTTTTTCCTAATAGGTATGACACAAATCGTTATAAATTTTCGCTCTGATGATGAGGGGTGGCGGTTTGTATGCATAATGAACAGCACAGAGCTTAAACTCATTTGATCATGGCTTTATTCTGCCAAACTCTATCAAAAATTGTATTTATCTCTTTACTATAATTGCGATCGTTTAGAAACCTTATGCTTTAAGCATCGTTTATTTATCCTCATCCGATACCTTATCGTGCTTATTCCGCATTTGACACTCGAGTGTTTAAACAAATAGATTCAACCTAATGAGTCAAAATGAAAAGTAAATAATGGATCGTTCTTCTTCGAATATTATGATGTGAACTATCATTTAATTAATGAAAATGAAATGGATTAATGTAAAGCGTTGCGACTGTAGCCGTTATCTTTGAGCTTTGGTTTAAAGGGTAGGGTTAAAAGAATTTGTAAGTGGTGAACGCTAATAAAGGATGCTTATGAGATACACAGTAAGGGACGCACTCAAAAAGGAAGCAGCCCAAATCGCCAAGATACACGTTGATTCTTGGCAGGTGGCGTATAAAGGATTAATGCCAAAGAGCTACATAGAGCAGTTTACGATTGAGCGTCGAGAAAGGATGTGGGCACGAGTGATGACGGAGCAACTGGCCCAATTGATCGTAGTTGAGAGGCAAGGAGAAATTGTTGGCTTTTTAAGTTACGAGTTACCTAACCACACCAGCGAAGATAAAACGGCATTAGTGACATGTTGCTACGTTACGCCGCTACATTATGGGCAAGGAGCAGGAAGTGCACTGTTAGATGAGTTAGAGACACGTTTGCTCTCTACGTCAGTTATGCAGATCAGTTTGAAAGCACTGGATACTAATCAACAGGGGCTTAACTTTTACAAGAAGTGTGGTTTTGTGCGTACTGGAGAGGAAGAGTCGGAAGTGATTGAGAGTATGACGCTGACCGATCTCACTTTAGTGAAGTATATTGCCCGCTCATAAATCAAATGCTATATGCCAAATATAGTAAAACCCCGGAGGTGGTAAGACTCCGGGGTTTTGAAATTTTTTAGATGTCTCGGTTGGTAAGTCCGATTATCTTTTATGCAAAAGGTTTGGATTTAATCCGATTAATTCCTTGGTAGGGAATTAGATACGGATGAAGTCCATGTGTTCAACTTTTGGCTTGAACGCGTGACGTTGAACGTCTTGTGGCTTAACTTTAACTTCTTTGCCATCGATAACTAGAACGATGCCTTCGTAGAATTCAGGCTTGTCCATTTGGTTTACGATGTCGTCGTGGTTAAGAACGATAGCTACTGCTGCTTCTTCACCGCCGTATACAACTGCAGGGAATTTGCCAGCGTGACGTAGGCGGCGGCTCGCACCTTTACCTAGTTCAGTACGTACTACTGCTTCGAATTTCATAGTATTTACTCTCAAATTAGTAAAAATCAAATGTTCACAATCAACAATGCGACCTTGTTGTTCGTGGTAAAGCTTGAAACAGGAACTGTTCAAGCGAGCGCGGATACTATCATTCCACTTATAAATGGGCAACCCAAATCGTATCCAAATCAACAAAAAGGTATGATTTAGCGGGGTGGAAGGCTATCCCTTTTAACGCTTTGCTTGGATTTTGTTCACATCGACTTCATTTTCATCGGTTTACTAATCATGGTCCGAAGAACAAAGTTTATGTGTTATATGCTTTATGTTCGGCTGAGATGTAAGACTAAAGATGCTTTTAATCCACCTAAAGCGCTTGTATCCAATGTTAATTGACCTCGGTAACTGTGTGCCATTTCACTGACTATGTTTAGACCAAGACCTGAGCCAGGGGTTGTTTCATCCAATCTAACTCCTCTCTTGATTACTTGACTCAGTTTCTCTTTAGGGATGCCTGGCCCATCATCTTCAATAATGATGTGTATATTTTCCTTATCCTGAGAGGAGTGTACACGAATCATGCTGTTGGCCCACTTATAGCCATTTTCTAGCAAGTTACCTAGCATTTCATCGAGATCGGTCTGCTCTACTGCTACATTCAGCTCTGAATCAAGTTCATTAATTAAGGTAATGCTTCGGCTCGCATACACTTTATCAAACGCCATTGAGATAGCATCCACACGATCTGCTGGGTTCGACTTCACTGACAATATGTTCATCGATCCGGCCATACGGGCACGACCCAAATGGTAATCGATATGGTCTTGTATTTGATTTATTGGAGCTCGGAGACGGGATTGTGCCTCAGGTTCTAACGTCTGAACTTCATTTTTTAGAACAGAAAGTGGCGTTTTAAGTGCATGAGATAGGTTACCTGCATGATTGCGAGCTCTCTCTAGTAATTCTTGGTAATGGAACAGTAGAGCGTTGAGGTCGAAGATTAGAGGAGAAATCTCTTTTGGGTAGGTTTCTTCTAGACTCTTTTTATTACCAGACTTCAGCTCGGCTAATTCTTTTTGTAGCTTTGTAAGCGGACTCAATGACCAAGCAATTTGCAGTAAAATGACGGTAAGTACGCCCGCGAATAATAAACCCAAAATAAGCCAAAGTTGGCCGATTAACGTCTGAAGGGTATTTTTAATGGGCTCTTCGTCAATACCAATAATAATGTGAATAGAACCATCGTAATCAGGAAGATACAGCGCTTTTTCTAGCGTAATTAGTTTTTCGCCTCTTGCTCCATACGCATCTTTATCCAAACCTTTGTATTCGATTTTTTTGTCCCACAAAGAACGAGAACGTTCGAGGCTTGCCTCTGTAGAGGCACTCCAATACAAACCACTGTAAGGTCGGTTAAATCGAGGGTCTGATAGCTGAGCTGTGAGTGAAAGATGCCCGGTGTTATCGACTTCTAACTGTGCGGCGACTTCATCCATAAAAATGCTGAGCTGTGAGCGAGTGTCATCAACCATATAGTTGTAGACCTGCGTCGGTATCGTCACACCAGCGGCGAGGATCATTGCCGTTAACCAAACGATCGCCGCTAAAACGAGGCGACTTTTGATACTCAGTCGTTTTATTGCGTTTAACGGTAGCCTGTTTCTATTCGGCATTTAATTGGTATCCCAACCCTCGGACAGTTTTGATGATCTTTGGTGCGATTTTTTTACGAATTCGGCCGATAAAAACTTCGATTGTGTTGGAGTCACGATCAAAGTCTTGTTTGTAAATGTGCTCGACGAGTTCGGTTCGAGAAATCACTTTTTCCGGGTTATGCATAAAGTAAGCGACCACTTTATACTCTAGCGCCGTCAAGCTTACCGCTTGACCTTGCCACATGACTTTAGAAGTGCGTGTATCCAAGCTCAAGTCGCCAATTTGCATCACAGGAGAGGCATTACCAGAGGCTCTTCGCAGCTGTGCACGAATACGAGCGATAAGCTCAACCATTTCAAATGGTTTAGTTAGGTAATCGTCTGCACCTGCGTTTAAGCCTTCAACTCGCTGCGTTAGGGTGTCGCGAGCGCTTAGAATCACGACAGGAGTATTAATGTTTTCATCTCTGATGCCTTTTAGGACGGTAAGACCATCCAGTTTTGGCAAGCCGAGGTCGAGAACAATGGCGTCCCATTCTTCCGAAGTCGCGCGATACAGAGCGTCTATGCCATCTTGGGACAATTCTGGTACCCAGCCGGTACTTTCTAATGTTTCGATGATTTGCTCGCCTAAACGAGGATCATCTTCAACAACAAGTATTTTCATATTGATGATTCTTATTATGTTTGGATTTTTATCGAAGTAAGTTACGCATCGTGTCTGGATTACGCATTAGACAAGTTTAGTTGTTTTGCGGCTTTAACGCTTTGTTAAAGCTGCGACCTTTGATCTCAAGCATTTCCAGCGTGGCGGCGTCGTACTCAACTTTCAGGACGCTATTGTTGTACAGAATTTTCAATTCATACACCCAAGCACCTTCATCTTCTTCAAGCTCGACCTTGATGATGCGGCCGTATAGGTCGTTTTCTACTGCGGCGTAAAGTTCCGAAAATGGTCGTATATATCCTTGTTGAACCGCGCGATAGACCTCATCTTGATCTTCATCGAATTCGATGCGTGTTCCTGGCTTTTCGACATCTTGCACGATGGCGTGGCCATTTTGTGATGTGTACTCGTTGCCATGCTTGGCAAAACTTGGTGCACACATGAATGTCGTGATAAGGCCGAAAAGTAACGCAGAATGTAGAGAAGTCGTTGCTTTATACATAGTCAAACCTTTTCTGGAGCGTTAGCCGCAGTATATCGGAGATAGATGAACAGAGAGTGAATCAGCTAATTAAGTTTTGCCATGTGTTGTCGATGTTATTTCAACTCATCTTCAAAAATTTTATCTCGCAGCTTCCAAAAGCGACCAGATTTTCTAGCAATAACAAACTGAGGCAAACGGAAACGATGTTGATTAGCGACAACGCGTGTCGGTGAAGCCTCTTCAAAAGGGAGATGCTTGTCTGCTAAGTGGGGACGTACGAACTGATCTTTAAACGTTTGTTTTTGTTTTTTGGTACCCAATGACCAAAACTCATGAACTAACGCATTGCCTTCGCCTTGGTATGGTTCACCAGAATACGTCACTTTTAGCTGAGATTTACCATCACTGGACTTAAATACAGATAGGTCCATTTCTGTGCATTCAAAGATTAATGCATCTTTGAGATTAAGGGCTTCTTTTAGCTTTTTATCTGGGTCAACGAGCGTCGCGTCACACTCATGACAAATTCGTGCAGCGATATCGTTGTCCGCACCACATTCACCACAGTATTTGGCACGAAAACGGTAGCCACAGTGTTCACGTTCGCCTGTGTCTTCATCTTCAAAGTAACCTTGGCAACGTCTGCCAAAGTGTTCAACCAAGAAACCGTTACTATCCAACTTACCCCAGAAGTTGTTATTGAATCCGCAAGCCGGGCAAGGAATCGTGATAATTTCACTGTCAGAGTCTGGTTTTGGATCACCGACTTCAGGTTGGTATAAATCGTAGCTGTTGCCTGCGTAATCAAGCACTAAACATTCTGATTTTCCGTCTGATAAGCGTAATCCTCGTCCTACTATCTGCTGGTACAGACTGACTGACTCTGTTGGTCGCAAAATCGCGATTAAATCGACATGCGGCGCATCAAAACCGGTTGTCAGTACCGAAACATTGACCAAGTATTTTATTTGACGATTCTTGAACGCTTGGATGATCGCATCGCGCTCCGGCGTAGGTGTATCACCAATGACGATTTCAGTTTCGCCTTCTGGCAATAAACTGTGTATCTCCTGTGCGTGTCGAACAGTTGCAGCGAAGATCATGACCCCTTGGCGCTCTTTCGCATATTGCATGATTTGCTCAACAATTTGTGGAGTCGCACGTTTGGCTTTATCGATCACCATGTCCATTTCTGCTTCTTTGTAGCGTCCGGTGTTAGCGGGCTTCAGCTGAGAGAAGTCGTAAGACAAAACGGGCGCATCCATCATGCGGGCTGGAGTGAGGAAGTTTTCGTCGAGCAAGTAACGGATCGGCAGTTCGAAAATACAATCGCGGAAGAATCGAGGCTCTTCGGTTCGCACTTGACCTCGGGTGTGATACTGATAAATCCAGCCCATTCCTAAACGATAGGGCGTTGCAGTTAGTCCCAGCACCTTAATGCCAGGGTTCAGTTCTCGTAAGTGAGTTATAACTTTTTGGTAGCTGCTGTTTTTGTCATCTGGCACACGATGGCACTCATCAATAACGAGCAGAGAAAACTGGTTTTTGAACGAATCTAAGTTACGTACGACCGATTGAACCGAAGCAAACACGACTTGCTGGTCAGTTTCTTTTCGTCCCAATCCTGCTGAGAAGATAGAACCTTTTAAACCATAACCTTCATACTTCGCGTGGTTTTGCTCGACCAGTTCTTTTACGTGGGCGAGGACTAACACTCGTCCTTTCGCAAGGCGAGCAAGTTCTGCGATCACCAAGCTTTTCCCGGCACCAGTTGGCAGCACGATCACTGCTGGTGTCGAGTGTTTACGAAAGTAATGAATAACGGCTTTAACCGAGTCGGCTTGATAAGGACGAAGTGTGTACATGAAAATATGTGAAATTGCTCAACTATTCGAACGAGGAACGCTATAATACCTGACTTTTATACCCAAGTGACCTTTAAACCAAGATTTAGAGGTCACTTGGGTATAATTCAATGAGGTATTCATGCGTTTAGATAAATATTTGTGTGACGCTCTGGGTGCAACACGCAAACAGGCAACAAAGATCATCAAAAGTGGAGACATCACCGTTGACGGCGAGGTTCAAAAAAGTGGTGCATTTAAAGTACCTAAAGGTGCGGAAGTGATGTGGGAAGACCGTGTTATTGGTGCTCCTGGTCCTCGTTACATTATGTTGTATAAGCCTGCTGACTTTGTTTGTTCACATGAAGATGGCTACAACCAAACTGCATTCGCATTGCTTGATGAGCCTAAAATTGAAAACCTTCACTTTGCGGGCCGATTAGATGTCGACACAACTGGTTTAGTGTTGATTACGGATGATGGTAAGTGGTCTCACCGTATTACCTCACCTAAGCATAAGTGTGAGAAAACGTACCGTGTTTGGCTCGTCGATGCTATTCAGTCTGATTATGCGGAAAAGCTCGAACAAGGCATCATTTTGCGCAATGAATCAGAAGCAACATTGCCTGCTCGTTTGGAAATCGTGAACGAGGCCGAGAATGAAGTATTGTTAACTATCGTGGAAGGTAAGTATCACCAAGTGAAACGTATGTTCGCGGCGTTAGGAAATAAAGTTGAGTACTTACATCGTGAGCGTATTGGTTCTATCGAACTTGATGAGGCACTAGAACCAGGTGATTATCGCTACCTCACGCAAGAAGAAATTGATTCTATTTGGAATTAATTGTCGGCATGGGAAATTCTTTAGTTCCTAATAGGAACTAGTCTTTTGGTAGGAATTGGCTCAAAATAAATTTTCCTACCAAAATTAGTGCCTAGACAATTCCGGTGTGTTTACTCATCTCAGTGATACGCCTTTGCATTTAGCTGAGGCATGCATACTCTTATTGCAAAGCCTTCGGCTACGGTGAATGGAATGATGGTGTCAACGCCATCATTTTTACTGCATTGTGTTTGTTTCCCATAAACACATTTCGCTTTCACATGCTTTTCTATGTCGAGTTCGTCAAGGTCACACCTTGGTACATATTTGCCCTTATGATTCTCGAACGTTGGATAGAACAGGTTTTTGGCTTCTACATTCAGCGATATAAGAACTGTCCGTTATTTTCACTTTGTTCTGCAAGTATTGACGGTAGGGCTCCAACAAGAGGTAAAAGAATGACAGAAAAAGCTCAAAGTGCTCCGCAATCCCAAATCAGTTTTCTATTGTTTCTGGTACTAGGAGCGATTGGTGCTTTGACGCCTTTGGCGATCGATATGTATTTGCCTGCGATGCCGACAATTGCGAAAGATTTGGGGGTCGCGCCTGGCGCGGTTCAGATTACGTTGACGGCTTATACCGCGGGTTTTGCGATCGGCCAGTTAATTCACGGGCCGCTCGCCGATAGCTTTGGTCGCAGACCTGTGTTGATTTTAGGCGTACTTTTCTTCGGCTTGGCTGCCGTTGTGAGTGCGACAACAAATGGCATTGATGCGCTGACCTATGTACGTACGGCACAAGGTTTTGCTGGCGCGGCAGCGGCGGTCATTATCCAAGCCGTCGTGCGTGACATGTTTGACCGTGAAGACTTTGCACGCGCAATGTCCTTCGTTACTCTGGTCATTACTATTGCGCCGTTGGTGGCACCGATGATCGGTGGCCATCTCGCGATTTGGTTTGGTTGGCGTTCCATTTTTTGGGTACTAGCTATTTTCGCTGTAGTTGTGATTTTTCTCGTACTTTGGAAAATCCCTGAAACGTTACAGCCTGAAAATCGTCAGCCTCTTCGTTTCCGCACGACGCTGAGAAACTACGCCAGATTATGCTCCAATCCTGAAGCGATCGGTTTGATGCTCTCAGGTGCGTTTTCATTTTCCGGAATGTTTGCATTTTTGACGGCGGGTTCGTTTGTTTATATTGATTTATATGGTGTTCGACCAGACCACTTTGGTTACCTATTTGGTTTGAACATTGTGGCGATGATCATCATGACCAGTATTAATGGTCGCTTGGTGAAGAAAGTTGGTTCCCATGCCATGCTTCGTTTTGGGTTGTTCGTGCAACTTTTGGCGGGGATTGGTTTATTCGTAAGTTGGTTAATGGACTTCGGATTATGGGGCATTGTACCTTTTGTTGTGCTGTTTATCGGTACATTGTCGACGATAGGTAGTAACGCGATGGCGCTGCTTTTAAGTGGTTACCCATCAATGGCGGGTACGGCGTCGTCTCTAGCGGGGACATTAAGATTCGGTATCGGTTCATTGGTTGGTGCGCTGGTGGCATCACTGCCCGGGAATGTTGCTTGGCCGATGATCATCGTAATGTTTGCTTGTTCTGTGCTTTCAGCACTGTTTTATTGGACTTTAGGAAGAAAGGCGTAATGTCTAATTACACCAAAGAAATTCAAAACTTGGTTAACTCAGCACTTGAAGAGTTAGATCAAGAGCATCGCTCAGGTAAGTTAGCCAATGCCCCTGTTGCGAATAACCATTATTTAGTGCGTTGGGTAACAAAGGCGCTAAAATCACAACGTTTCGGACGTACGGTAGGCGATGACTTAACGCGTTGGCAAAAAGCAGGTCGCTCAAAGGGGAACGATGCTGGTTTGTTGTTTATCTTCAAGCGTATTTCTGCTTTTTATGCGCAATTCTTCCCTGAAGGTGAAGACTCCAAAGTGTTCAAAGATTCAGATATTGAGTCTTTTCTTGATTTGATGGAGCAAGCAGGCTGGGAAGTCTCGACGTCTGAGCAACTGATTGGGTGCGGCAAAGTACAAATCTTCACTGAAGGTCAAAACTCTTTAGCGTTATGTGCAGACCAATGCGAAAGCTGTTTTGATGGCGAGTTGCTCGTAAAGCCAATGAGTTGGTTTGTACGTGGCAATCATGCTGAGTTTGTTGAGAAAGCAGCGCAAGCGGGCTTTATGGTACATAAGGTAACAGACTACAAATCGATGGTGAAATACCATGGCGAGTACCTTATTTTTCCCGCAAACGAAGGCAACCAGTTAGCCGAAATTCCACTCTCGTTCAAAGCTGACTAAAGTGACATTTTGAGTGTTTAGAAGCCCCTGTTATTGGGGCTTTTTGTTTTCTAAACGGTTTGCTTCTTTCGCGATGGCTTTGACCATGCCTTTAAATATGAAAAGATGGGCTGGCATCATTGCAAACCAATAAAGCAGCCCAAGAAACCCTTGCGGGTGCCACCAGGCGGTAATATCCAGCTCTCGTTCGTCACCGAGATCTTTGATGGTAATTTCTAAACGCCCAAGGCCTGGGCCTTTCATACCAAAAAACAGTGAAAGAAACTGATTATTATCGCAGCGAATCACTTTCCAAGAGTCAATAAAATCACCGACTTTAAGCTCTGGTCCAGGAGGAGAAACGCGAATCGGTTTTCCGCCACCAAAAAAGATATCGAGCCATTCACGTGTACGCCACAAGATGTTGGCAAAGTAATAGCCTTTTTCGCGACTCCCGATCTTTTGCGCCACTTTCCATAATGCTGCCGCTGAGGCTTGGGTTTTAATGCTCGCTCCAGCTTGTTTTGGGTAATAGCCATATCCTGGTTGCCATCGACGAAGCGCTGCGGGTTCAAACCCCCAGACATTACTGCGTACAAATGTGCCTTCATCTTGAATGGTATCAGTTACCGCTTGCTCGTAGCTGATCAGCGTTTGAGGAAATCGTTCTTCAATCGCTTTAGAGTCTGCAATGTAGTCGTGCTCTAAGCCCGCAAGTAATGCTTTACCGATACTAGTTGGCACTGAGGTAACTAAACCTAGCCAGTACGATGCCATTTTCGGAGTAAGTAGCGGGGTCGACCACAACCGATACGGCTTGTTCGTGATTCGGCAAATGACTTTGAACTGCTCGCGGTAGCTAAGTGTATCTGGCCCTCCAACTTCATAAATTTCACTTTCTTCTGGATAGGGGGCTTCTGCTAACTTCAACAAATAGTGGTTGAGATTGGGCAAGGCGATAGGGTTCGCTTTTGAGTCGACCCATTTAGGCGCGATCAAAATAGGTAAGTTGTAGACAAAGTCACGCATGATTTCGAAAGCGGCAGAGCCGGGGCCGATGATAACGCCTGCACGCAATTCAGTTACTGGAATACCAGACTGTCGAATTATTTTTCCCGTGGCTTTACGAGCGGCTAAATGGCGAGAGTTTCCGGTTTGAGGTTGAATGGCACTCAAATAGATAACATGCTCGACGGAGCTTTGTTCCAACGCATATTTGAAGTTCAAAGCAAGGTTTAGTTCGTACTCAACAAAGTCATCACCTTGAGCCATCCCGTGCACGAGAAAAAATACTAAATCAAAATCGTTCACTACAGCCTTCGTGGTCTCTGCGTCAGCCAAGTCGAGATACCTTAACGTTAAATTAGGGTGAGGCTGAGTTCTTGACTCTAAATAATCAATATGTCGCGCCGCTGCTGTGACGGCGTAACCTTTATCTAAAAGTAACGGAAGAAGTTGAGAGCCAATGTAACCCGAGGCGCCTAGCACCAACACCTTTTTCATTATCTGTCCTTTTATCGTTGGTGGAATAAACACCACAGAGTATAATCATGAGACACTTTCCCCATTCTATCAATAAGTTGTCGTTGGAGCGCTTGTGACTTTTCTTTCTCAACTCTCAATACACGCAGATAAAGCATTCTTACGTCGTTTATTTGCAATCGCGTTACCAATTACACTGCAAAGCATGATGTTTTCAAGCCGAAGCCTCGTCGATGTTCTTATGCTTGGTCAACTTGGTGAAGCAGAAATTGCCGCAGTTGGAGTTGCTGCGCGCGCGACTTTCGTCACCACCATTATGTTAGTTGGGGTGACAACGGGTGGTGCATTGTTAACCGCTCAATATTGGGGGGCTGGCGATAAAGTTGGGGTGCGTCGCAGTACCGCTTTAACATGGATGATCGCAATGATGTTTGCTGCGATTGCTGTTGCTTTGTTTGTTGTTTTTCCACAGCCCATCATGAGTTTGACTACCGATTCACAAGAAGTGATTGAGCTGGGGGCCAGCTATCTCATTATTTCGTCGGTTAGCATGTTTGCTGTTGCATGTGTGGCCAGTATGTCGGTGGGCCTAAGGGCGATGCACCAACCAGGCTTAAGCACTTTTTTTAGTGGTATAGGCATTTTATCTAATGTGTTTCTTAACTGGGTTTTAATTTTTGGTCAATTAGGCTTTCCTGCTCTGGGTATTACGGGAGCAGCGATCGCAACGGTAATCAGTGGCGCGATCGAAGTAGGTTGCCTGTTTGGTTATCTATGGTTGAAAAAACACATAATCGCATTTGGTTGGGATGATATACGCGCAGGATTGGTCTTAGATAAAATTACGCGTTTCTTGAGCCTCTCTTTGCCAACCACATTTAACTTCTTGGCGTGGGCTGGTGGGCTGTTTGCTTATCACGCCATCATGGGGCAAGCAGGCGTACAAGGTTTGGCGGCACTTTCCGTAATGACACCTGTTGAGTCGATCGCATTGGCGATGATGATTGGTTTATCGAATGCGGCTGCAGTTCTAGTCGGGAACCAGCTCGGCGCTCGTAATTTTGAACCCGTTTATTATCAAGCATGGGCTACGGTCATTTTGAATGTGCTTATCGCATTTGTGGTCGCCATCTTGTTGATAGTGTCAAATCAATGGATCCTTAATGCGTTTAGTGCACTGACAACAGACACTCGCGAGCTAGCTGAACAGTTTATGGTGATTCTAGCGTTGGGTGTCGTGTTACGCTCGGTGCCGATGATGGCGATTGTTGGTGTATTACGCGCGGGCGGTGATGTTAAGTTTTGTTTGTATCAAGACATCTTGGCGCAGTGGGTGATCGGGATTCCACTCGCAGCATTTGCAGCGATTTATCTCAATTGGGACCCACAATGGGTTTACTTACTCTTTTTGACGGAAGAAGTTGTGAAGTGGGCGATTTGCTTGCCAAGAATGGTTAGCCGAAAATGGATGAAAAACCTGATTGGCCAGTAAGGAGGAACAGAGTTTATTTTGGCTGCAAAAATCTGCTCAAAACGTCAACAAAATTAGCAACAGAAAGTGAATCGAGTTGCATTTGTACTTCCATAGTGTGATCAAGCATTCAAAATACTTTCTACTAACAGGATTTTAGTGTAGATTCTGATCCCAATTTTTAAACACCATCCGAGCGGCATAATCAATGTTAAAACTGTCAGACCTATGTAAAGGCTATGTAGACGGGGGAGAGTTTCACCCTGTATTACAAGGGGCAGAATTAACATTGCAGCAAGGCGACCAAGTTGCTCTGATGGGAGAAAGTGGTTCGGGTAAAAGTACTCTGCTGAATTTAATCGCCGGATTAGATACTGCTGACTCTGGTGAAGTGCAGTTTCCAAATTTTGCTATGCATGAAGCACCGGAGCATTTAAGAACCCTTTATCGCCGCAACAATATTGGGAATATCTTCCAACAATTCAACCTGCTTCCTACACTTAATATTGCCGACAATATTCGTTTTTGTCGTCAGTTAAAAGGTCTGCCGGAAGATAAAGAGTTGTGGCGTCAAATTCTTTCTGCTTTGGACTTAATGCCATTGCTAGGACGTTATCCGGAAGAGGCGTCTGGTGGTCAGCAACAACGTGCGGCGATTGCTCGTGCACTCTATATGGAGCCAAAAATCCTGCTTGCTGATGAGCCAACTGGTAGCCTAGACGAGCGAAACGCAGAAGCCGTAATGCGCTTACTAACGAGTCTCGCTCGCCAACTGGAGTGTACTTTGCTGTTAGTGACGCACAGTGAAAAAGTGGCCGCCCATATGGAAGGAAAGATTCGACTTCAAGGAGGGCAGCTACATGTTATGGCCCGTAGTTAAGGCACTACTCGGTCATTACCGTCGTTACCCTCTACAAATTATTCTTGTCTGGCTGGGATTAACTTTAGGCGTGTCCCTCCTTGTTGGTGTTACTTCTATCAACCAGCATGCAAAACAAAGTTATGCTACTGGGGAAAAGCTTTTCTCCAATCCTTTGCCATACCGAATCCGAACGAAGCACTCTGCCAATAAAATTCCTCAAGGTTTCTATATTCAGTTACGTCGAGCTGGGTTCAACCAATGTGCACCGTTTGACGTGCTTCATCTAGATGCCAAGACCGATATGAGCCTGATGTTGGTGGGGATAGATCCTGTCGCGATGATCCCACTACAACAAGGAAAATCGCTAGGTGAGATGCCTGTTTTATCTCTAATGAAGCCTCCTTATCCTATTCTTGTTAGTCAAGATTTGGCCGCTTACATGAGTTGGCAGGATGGGGACTTCATTGAGATGAATGACGGAAGCCGTCTTGGGCCTATTCAAGTAGATAAGGACAAGATGCTTTCGGGTACTCGGCTGGTTACTGATATATCGTTGTTGCGTATGCTCAAGCGGAGCTCAGGTTTGTCTGCGATTTCTTGTGGTGAAATGCCAGAGGAAAAGCTAATAGCACTGAAAAACATGCTGCCAAACGGAATGACGCTCGTTAGGAATACGCGTACAGAGCTTGAGTCGCTAACTAACGCATTCCATATGAATCTCACCGCGATGGGAATGCTGTCGTTTTTGGTCGGGTTGTTTATTTTTTATCAAGCGATGTCTCTGTCTTTCATCCAGCGACAACGTTTGGTAGGTATTTTGAGACAGACTGGTGTTAACGGAACACAGTTAGCGCAAGCTTTATTACTAGAGTTGTCTTTGCTCGTCTTTATTGCGTGGGCGTGTGGTAACTTTTTTGGCTTGATCTTAGCAAATGAACTTATCCCAGCAGTGTCTTCGAGCCTGAGTGATTTGTATGATGCCAACGTAGGCTTAACCATAGGATGGTCATGGCAATCTAGCTTATACAGTCTAATCATGGCAGCGATGGGTGCGTTGATATCGTGTCTGTGGCCATTAATCCGTTTGTTGAAGTCACAACCAATCCGCCTTTCTTCTCGACTGTCGCTAATGCGATTTGCTGGAAGAGAGTTCTCTTGGCAGGCGCTTGCGGCATGTGCGTTTTGTGTCGCTGCAATAGCGGTATATCAGGCGCCGAAAACACAAGAAACCGGCTTTGCTATTATTGCGCTGATGTTGGTTAGTGTGGCGTTGTTTATGCCATTTATTATGTGGCATATGTTCCAAAGTTTTTCTTATACCATGCGATGGGTTCGTGTCCGTTGGTTTTTTGCTGATGCAGCAGCCAGCATGAGCTATCGCGGTGTGGCTACGATGGCGTTTATGTTAGCGCTGGCGGCAAACATTGGTGTAGAAACAATGGTCGGAAGCTTTCGAGATACAACCGATAAGTGGCTAAATCAGCGATTAGCCGCTGATGTGTACATCTATCCGACCAACAATTCAGCCGCTAGGATGAGCGCATGGCTCCAGAATCAACCTGAGGTGAACTCGGTTTGGTGGCGCTGGGAAAAAGATATGCCGACCGAGCATGGTGCTCTGCAAGTTGTGAGTACGGGCTCTTCTGAAGGTGAGCTAGACTCACTTACCGTCAAGTTAGGTGTCCCAAATTACTGGTATCAACTGCACGCTACCAAGAGCTTAATGGTCAGCGAGTCGATGGCCTTGAAGCTGGATATCCGCCCTGGCGATTTCATTAACTTGCAAGAACCGCTTGGTGGTGATTGGCAAGTCGTAGGCGTTTACTACGATTATGGAAACCCATATAACCAGGTGATGATGTCGCACCGGAATTGGCTGTATGCATTTGCAGGTACGGGTAATGTTGGTCTTGGCGTAGTATTAAAAGATAACGTCAATGGAGAAGGGCTGAAAAATCGCTTAGAGAATGTATTCCGTCTCCCGCAAGATCGTGTGTTTGATAACGGCAATATTTATAGCCAAGCAATGAGAGTGTTTGATCATACCTTTGCGATAGCGGGAACCTTGGGCAATATCACGCTGATTATTGCCGTGTTTGGTTTATTCTTTGCGACGTTGGCAGGAGAGCTTTCACGGCAGCGGCATTTTTCCTTATTAAGGTGCATGGGTGTGTCCGGAAAAGAACTTGTCGTATTAGGTGGTTTGCAGCTATTCGTCTTCGGAGCCATTTCTGCGATTATTGCAGTGCCGCTCGGCTTGGCGCTCGCACATTTGATCGTTGATATTATCATTAAGCAATCATTTGGCTGGTCTCTAGAGCTTCAAACGATTCCATGGGAGTATGCTCAAACCATTGCTTGGGCGATGCTTGCCATCATGGTTGCTGGCGCATTGCCAGTTATTAGAATGATCAAAAGTACACCGATGAAGTCATTAAGGGACGCGTTGTAATGAAAAAAATGGGCTCTAAAAAACGCTTGTTGGTTTCAACGCTCATTGTTGTTACGTTCGCTTTTCTGACTGGGGCTGCTTTTTACTCAACTTTTTGGTTAGAGGCGACAGCAACACGAGAAAGCGAACTTGATTCTATCTTAACGCGTGAAAATCAAACGATTTTCGAGCCTGTACTACCTAATGAGCATGTCTCTTTACCCTCAGACTTTCGCTTTCATCCCGAGTATCAGCATGAATGGTGGCACTACTTTGCGAAACTAAAAGATGAGCAAGGCAAGATCTACAATGTTCAATGGAGCTATTTCAGGGTTGCGACGGACGAGCGAGAAACCAGCGGTTGGCAGAACCCTCAATTGTACATTTCACATGTTGTCGTCAGTCATGGCTCGCATGTATGGAAAGAGCAACGGGTAGCTAGAGGTGGGATAGGCCAAGCTGGTATGATCAATCGTCCTTTCAGGTTATGGATTGATAATTGGACCTGGCGATCACTCGGTGCGACGCCTTTCCCGGGTAACTTGAATGTGAATACTGATACGTTTGGACTTGAGCTCAATACCATGACAAACGGCCCCTTTGTCGTGAATGGAGACAAAGGTTTCCAAGTTAAACATGCGTTGCAATCTGTTGCTTCTTTCAGCTTCAGTGCTCCATTTTTAAAAGTAAAAGGCAGCTTAAGCTTAAATGGTAAGCGATTCTTAGTGACGGGTTCTGCTTGGGCGCAAAAAGAGTGGGGCAGCGGCTTAATTGGTGAGGGGCAACAAGGCTGGGATTGGTTTGTTTTCAATTTAGATGATGGTCGAGCATTAACTGTTAGCCGTTATCGTCACCATGGGCAAACACCGCACGTGTTTGGCACGTTGTCGACACGCTCAGGTAAAGTCATCAACCTCTCAGACGATGATATCAGTATCAAGCCAATGCAAGTGACCAGTTTATCCAATGGAAGAAGGTTACCTTTGCAATGGATTATCAATATTCCGAAGCATCAAATTAATTTGACTACCCGCATTATCAAGTCAGATATGTGGCTACCCTTTGTAATACCTTACTGGGAAGGGCCTACTTTAGCCTCCGGCTCCAATGAGGCTTGGGGCTTTATGCAGCTGACAGGCTATTGAGTTGTGAAGAAAACCACCCCCTACGGGTGGTTTTTTAGTGCGCGAAGCTTCCTAGCTTTTTCTCAAAAGTACGGGGTTATCATGATGGTACAAGCCGTGTTATGCTGATTTTCTCATCATCTTGATAAATATTTGGTGCGACAAAAACAAATACGATCTCCGATCAAAATTGAGTGTCATGTTGGAAAATACGATGTATAGTAAACTTAACATCGAAAAAACCGAAGTTTATACTCTGAAGAAGCGATTATTCTAAAGTTTTCGACAGCTATACACTCTTATCACTCTTTGTTAATCGTTTATCAAGATAATAAATATAAGGACGAAACCATGAACGATGTCATTCGTGACTTTTTCAAAATGGAATCAGCAGGTGGTATTCTTCTCGTAATCGCAGCGGCAATTGCGATGACCATTGCTAACTCACCGCTGGGCGAAACTTATCAATCTGTACTGCATACTTATGTATTCGGTATGTCAGTTTCTCACTGGATTAATGACGGCCTAATGGCTGTTTTCTTCTTACTTATTGGCCTTGAAGTGAAGCGAGAGCTACTTGAAGGAGCGCTAAAATCAAAAGAAACCGCAATTTTCCCTGCGATTGCAGCGGTTGGTGGTATGTTAGCCCCTGCTCTTATTTACGTTGCGTTTAATGCTAACGACCCAGAGGCGGTTTCTGGCTGGGCAATTCCAGCTGCGACGGATATTGCATTTGCTCTAGGTATCATGGCGCTACTAGGTAAGCGCGTACCAGTAAGCCTTAAAGTGTTTTTGTTAGCTCTCGCTATCATCGACGATTTAGGTGTGGTTGTTATTATTGCACTGTTTTACACAGGTGATCTTTCTAGCATGGCGCTGCTTGTTGGCTTCATCATGACTGGTGTCCTGTTCATGTTGAATGCGAAGGAAGTAACGAAACTGACGCCATACATGATAGTCGGCGCGATCTTATGGTTTGCGGTACTTAAATCTGGTGTTCACGCAACACTTGCAGGCGTAGTGATCGGCTTTGCTATTCCTCTTAAGGGTAAACAGGGCGAACATTCCCCACTTAAGCACATGGAGCACGCACTTCATCCATACGTGGCATTTGGTATCTTACCTCTATTCGCATTTGCAAATGCGGGGATTTCGCTAGAAGGCGTATCGATGTCAGGCCTAACTTCAATGCTGCCATTAGGTATTGCTTTGGGGCTACTGGTTGGTAAGCCTCTAGGTATCTTCACCTTTAGTTGGGCAGCTGTGAAAATGGGTGTAGCTAAGCTACCGGAAGGCATTAACTTCAAACATATCTTTGCGGTCTCTGTGTTGTGCGGTATCGGTTTTACAATGTCTATATTCATTTCCTCTTTAGCGTTTGGAAATGTAAGCCCTGAGTTTGATACCTATGCTCGACTAGGCATCTTAATGGGCTCGACGACAGCCGCGTTACTTGGCTACGCGTTACTGCACTTTTCTTTGCCTAAGAAAGCGCAAGCGTAAGATACACACTGTTTAGTAAAGCCTCCCATTCGGGAGGCTTTTTTATGTCTGCAGATCGGCACATCAACCACTTCAGGGTGGTTACTTTTGTGACCAACTAAGGTCTAGCTTATGGAGTTGGGGCAAATCATCGAAAGAGGCGCTTGGTAAATCTATAGGCGAAAAAAAGCCCAGCCGAAAATTTGACTGGGCGGATACAAACATAGGAGTTAATAAGAAAAAAGCAGCAACGTAACAATTAGATGGAAACAAGTTTGACGGCCAGTGAAACTTCAAATGCCCTAACTGTTACGTATATTCAGACCGAGCCTTTTCCAAACAGTTCCATTTTTTTTCAAAAAATTTCTACTTAATGCTTTCTAGCTTCTTACACATCCGAAAGTAATAGAAAAATCGAGATGGATTACCAACTTGGCGAAGTTACTAACTTCTGTGTTTCTCATTTTATCTCCCCTAGAACCGAAGATGTATTTCATACTCTCGTCGCTCACTCCAAGCCGCCAAGGCTATTGTTAGCATTTCAATTGCGATGGACTGAGAAGTTTGATCGTTTTCTTCTGACAAGCCTCACTGGAGTATTCGATTGAATTTCAAAAGATTAGATCACACCTTTTACTGTCTGGTCAGACCAATTGGTTAAAGTGTGATGTTAATCATTTGTTAATCTTAAGTTTCGGGAGTATATTTTCAAACAGTTGTTTAATACGAGTGATTAAAATGGCCCCGAGAACATCAACAAAAGAAAAAATACTCGATGTCGCAGAAGGACTCTTTGCTGAACATGGCTTTAATGATACTTCGCTAAGAACGATAACAGGTAAAGCTAACGTTAACTTAGCATCGGTAAACTATCACTTTGGCGATAAAAAAACGCTGGTTAGAGCGGTTTTAGATAGGTATTTAGAAGCACTAATGCCGAGCATTAAGACTTCATTAATTGAGTTAAACACGCGCGATAGCTACAACATGGACGATGTCTTTGAGTCATTGCGATTACCTTTACGTACATTAAATGATGTACGCCCAAATGGTACTGCGCTATTTATGTTGTTAATTGGCCGCGGTTATACAGACGTTCAAGGTCATCTACGCTGGTTCATTACCACCAGATACGAAGAGGTACTGAACCTTTTCACTTTCTCGATAATGAAGGCGAACCCGGAACTATGTGAAGAACAGTTGTTTTGGCGGTTGCACTTCACGTTAGGAACCTGTGTATTTACGATGGCTTCAAGCCAGGCTCTTTCGGAGCTGGCAGAAAGTAAGTTTGAAAAGGAAGTCGATGTGAAATCTGTCGTCGATTTACTGATTCCATATTTGTCAGCAGGAATGTCAGCAAAGCAGTTGGCATAAGACAAATAAGAAAGTTAAACCAATAATAAGATTATACCCCGAGCGGTTACGTGAACAAAAGGATCTGAACTATGAGCTCTCTACGAAGAAAATGGATTAGTGACCCGGCTTTTAAAGTGTTCAAAAAAGTATTGCCACCTCTGTCTAGCACCGAGAAAGAGGCGATGGAAGCGGGTAGTGTATGGTGGGATGCCGAACTATTCTCAGGCAAGCCAAACTTCACAACATTGCATCATTATCCAACGCCTACACTGACGGCAGAAGAGCAGTCATTTATGGATAATGAGCTTGAAACCCTGCTAGAAATGCTTGATGACCAGAAGATTGTCAAAGAAGACAGGGATTTACCACCTGAAGTATGGGAATACCTACGTAAAGAGCGATTTTTCTCTTTGATCATCTCGAAAGCATATGGTGGTCGTGAATTTTCCGCTTTGGCGAACTCAACCATTGTTTCTCGTATTGCGACTCGAAGTATCAGTACCGCGGTATCGGTAATGGTACCAAACTCTCTTGGCCCTGGTGAGCTGCTATCGCACTATGGTACGCAAGAGCAAAAAGATTACTGGTTGCCTCGTTTAGCTGATGGTACAGACATCCCTTGTTTCGCCCTAACTGGCCCTGAAGCGGGTTCTGATGCGGGTGGCATACCTGATCAAGGCGTGGTTTGTTACGGCACCCATGAAGGCAAAGAAGTGCTTGGCGTGCGAGTTAGTTGGAATAAACGCTACATCACGCTTGCGCCAGTTGCGACAGTGCTCGGGTTAGCATTTAAACTGCAGGATCCTGAAGGGCTACTTGGTGACAAGAAAGAGGTTGGCATTACATGTGCGTTGATTCCCGCTGACCATGAAGGTGTCGAGATAGGCGAACGCCATGATCCTCTGGGGTCTGCGTTTATGAATGGTCCTACTCGTGGTGAAGATGTCTTCATCCCTATGGACTGGTTGATCGGTGGCGCTGATTATGCAGGTAAAGGTTGGCGTATGCTGGTTGAGTGTCTTTCTGCTGGTCGCGGTATCTCTCTCCCAGCGCTTGGCACAGCGATTGGTCACCTTACTACACGTACAACAGGTGCTTATGCTTACGTGCGTAAACAGTTTGGAATGTCGATCGGTAAGTTTGAAGGTGTTGCAGAAGCAATGGGGCGCATTGGTGGTCTTACTTACCTACTAGAAGCGACGCGTACGCTAACGACGACTTCTCTCGATATGAAAGAAAAACCTGGGATTGTAACCGCGATTGCCAAGTACCACATGACGGAAATCGCGCGTACCATTCTAAATGATTCGTTTGATATCCATGCGGGTCGTGCGATTCAAGATGGTCCAATGAACTATCTTGCTAAACATTACCTTGGTATCCCGGTTGCTATCACTGTTGAAGGCGCGAATATTCTGACTCGTAACCTGATGATTTTTGGTCAAGGTGCGACTCGATGTCACCCATATGTTCTAAAAGAAATGGAAGCTGCGGCGAATCCAGATTCTGAACAAGGTGCGAAAGAATTTGACAACTTACTCTTTAAACACATCAAGCACGCTCTCGGTAATACATTCGGTGCATTTGGTGCAGCACTAACTGGTTCTCGATTTGTTAACGCGCACATGAGTGGCCCAACCCAGCAATACTACAAAGACATTACTCGTCTCAGTCGTGCACTTGCAGTAAGTGCAGACTTTGCGATGTTAACCTTAGGTGGAGACTTGAAGCGTAAAGAAATGATCTCCGCACGTTTGGGTGATGGATTAAGCTATCTATATATGGCATCTGCTGCCTTGAAAAAGTATGAAGATGAAGGCCGTCAACAAGGCGATCTAGACTTCGTTCATTACGCTGTTCAACACTGTTTGTATAACGCTTCTAAGTCATTAAATGAGGCTTACACCAACTTCCCTGTGAAATACGTTGGCGGTGTGCTTAAGGGGCTATTGTTCCCGCTTGGTAATCATTTCAATAAGCCAAGTGATGAGCTGTGTGTGAATTTGGCTGAAGCGATGATGACGCCAGGCGCGCAACGTGATCGCCTCACGCATCTGTGCTACATCGGAAAATCAGAGGATGACAGCGTAGGCTTAATGGAGAATGCATTCCTTGCAATGTACGACATTAAACCTTTGGAGCGTAAACTTATGAAGGCAGCGAAGGATGGTAAAGTGGCTCGTAAAGGTCTGCTACATGATCGTTTGCAGCAAGCATTTGAAGCAGGCGTGTTAACTGAACAAGAGATTGATCAAATCATGGCTGCAGATAAATTGCGCTACAAGGCGATTCAAGTTGACCACTTTAGTCATGACTTTTCTGAAGTGCGAACTCATAGCCCAAAAAAGTCGCAGTTGAATCCGGCGGCATAATAGACAACTAATGTTAAGAAAAGCACCTCAATGAGGTGCTTTTTTGTATTCTTGGGGAGTGGATGGTGGGATAGTGCTCCAACCACTTGCCTTTTAAGAGCATTTTTACAGAAATTAGATGCGAAATCCCAACGAAACTTTTATCCTAACAAGGTTTTTTAAAGGAAGTTGAATATGATCATCAAACCTAGAATTCGTGGATTTATCTGTACTACAACGCACCCTGTTGGTTGTGAAGCTAACGTAAAAGAACAAATTGCGTACACCAAAGCGCAAGGTCCAATCAAAAACGCACCTAAGCGTGTTCTTGTTGTTGGTGCATCAAGTGGCTACGGTCTATCTTCTCGTATCGCTGCGGCATTTGGTGGCGGTGCATCAACTATCGGTGTTTTCTTCGAAAAAGAAGGTACTGAGAAGAAACCAGGTACAGCAGGTTTTTACAATGCCGCTGCTTTTGAAAAGCTAGCGCGTGAAGAAGGTCTGTACGCAAAAAGCTTAAACGGCGACGCTTTCTCAAATGAAGCGAAACAGAAAACTATCGAGCTGATCAAAAAAGACTTAGGTCAAATCGATATGGTGGTTTACTCACTGGCATCTCCAGTACGTAAAATGCCAGAAACTGGTGAATTAGTTCGTTCATCTCTTAAACCTATCGGTGAAACTTACACATCAACGGCTGTTGATACCAACAAAGATGTGATCATCGAAGCTAGCGTTGAGCCTGCAACAGAAGAAGAAATCAAAGACACTGTCACTGTAATGGGCGGTGAAGATTGGGAACTTTGGATCAATGCGTTGTCTGATGCTGGTGTTCTTGCTGAAGGTTGTAAGACCGTCGCGTACAGCTACATTGGTACTGAGTTAACTTGGCCAATTTATTGGGATGGTGCACTAGGTAAAGCAAAAATGGACCTAGACCGTGCAGCGAAAGCGCTAAACGACAAGTTAGCAGCAACAGGCGGCAGTGCCAATGTTGCGGTACTTAAATCTGTTGTAACTCAGGCGAGTTCTGCAATTCCTGTTATGCCACTGTACATCGCAATGGTATTCAAGAAAATGCGCGAAGAAGGTGTACACGAAGGCTGTATGGAACAAATCTACCGTATGTTCAGCCAACGTTTATACAAAGAAGACGGTAGCGCGGCAGAAGTTGATGAGATGAACCGCCTACGTCTGGATGACTGGGAACTTCGTGACGACATTCAGCAGCACTGTCGTGAGCTATGGCCTCAAATTACGACTGAGAACCTAAAAGAGCTGACTGACTACGTTGAGTACAAAGAAGAGTTCTTGAAACTATTTGGTTTCGGCGTTGAAGGCGTAGATTACGAAGCGGATGTGAATCCAGCAGTTGAAGCAGACTTCATTCAAATCTAATCACAGACTAGATAACCAATAAACAAAAGGCGCTCATTGAGCGCCTTTTTGTATTTCATAGCCAAAGTGAGTATTAACTTAGTATTATCAGTATCGTACCAGCTAGCGTCATTAAAATATTCGCAATCGCATAGGTACCCGCATAACCAAGGGCTGGGATGGTGGACTTAGCGTAGTCGTTAACGACATCCATAGCTGGAGCGCAAGTACGGGCGCCAATAATGGCACCGAAGAGCAGGGCACGGTTCATCTTGAGTACGTGTGCGCCAACTAAGTAAGCCAGAACTACAGGCACGACACTGACAATAAATGCCAAACCAATGACTTTTGGACCTACTTGCGTTAGGTGCTCGAACATCTTTCCACCTGCACTTAGACCAATTCCCACCATAAAGAACATTAACCCTAGATCTTTGACCATATTCAGCGCCCCTTGTGGGACATAACCGAAAGTAGGGTGATTTGCTCGTAAAAAACCAAGCGTAATACCGGATAACAGAAGACCCACCGCATTACCCAAACTGAAAGACACCTGACCGAATGTCATTGTGATGAGGCCAAACAGAATACCCAAAATAAAGAAGCTACAAAAAGCGAGCAAATCGGCCATTTGACTGTGGATCGAGATGAAACCGATTTTTTCCGCCAGTCCATGTACTCGGCTTTTCTCGCCGCTCACTTGAAGGACGTCCCCTTTAGCGAGCACAATGTCTAAGTCCATAGGCATTTCAATCTGAGCGCGAACTACGCGGTTTAAGAAACAGCCAAACTCAGACAAATTCAAATCCGATAAACGCTTACCAGCGATAGCGTCACTTTTTACGACGATTTCTTCTTCAACGATGCGCAAATCAAGCAAGTTACGGTCGAATACTTCTTTACCATTACGGAAGCTAGGGTCTAAGCGAGCATGGCTGTCAGGGAAGCCAACCAGTGCAATTTCATCTCCCTCTTGCAAGATAGCATCACCATCTGGGTGGGCGAGAATACCATTGCGACGGATTCGTTCAATGTAACAGCCAGTTTGACGATAAATACCCAGTTCTCGCAAGTTTTTACCATCAGTCCAGTCAATTAGCTCTGGGCCCACTCGGTAAGCTCGAATAATGGGTAAATACACTTTTCTCTGGCTTGAATTTCCAAGGCCACGCTCTTGTGCGATTTGCTGCGCGGAATCAGAAAGGTTTTGTTTTTGCAGTTTTGGCAACAATTTAGCAAACATGATCATGCTAATTAAGCCGACCAGATAAGCCATCGCGTAGCCTACGGATAGATTTTCTAATACCAGAGAAAATTCCATATTCCGCGGTATAGTCGCAAGGCCAGAGTTAAGAGCATCTTGTGCACCAACCAGTACTGGCGTTGCGGTCAATGCGCCTGCCATCATACCTGCGGATAAGCCAAAATCGAGGCCGAAATAGTGACTCAAGCCATACGTTAAGCTGACCGCAGACACGAGAACAGTCATGCTTAAAATAAAATAATGCTTACCATCTCTGAAGAATATACCAAAAAAGTTTGGTCCAGCTTCAATGCCAACGCAGTAGATAAACAGCATAAAGCCAATGGTTAAAGCTTCTGCATTAAATGAGAAACCAAGGTGGCCCATTACCAAAGAGGTAATAAGAACGCCAATAGAGTTGCCTAATTGTAATTTGCCAAATCGAATTTTTCCGATGGCAAGGCCAATGGCTAATACGACGAAGATTAGAAGGATAGGGTTTTGCTCGAGAAGGTATACGACGTCTATGTTCACTGTGTGGCTCGGTAGAGTGTGTGCCAAAAAAGATTAAGAACTGTGAATTGTAACTAAATATAGCAAAAAGATAAGTGAATTTTTTTAGGTTTTACCATTAGTTGACTTAACGTAATAACCAGCTGAAAAATAATAAAAAAGCCGCATGAAGCGGCTTTTTTGAAAACAGTCTTTATTACTCGTCAAATAGACCTAGGTGCTCTTTCGCGTATGCTTCGAACTCGTCGCAGCCACCGATGTGCTCTTGGTCGATAAAGATCTGAGGAACGGTTTCAACTGGTTTACCAACTGTTTTCTCAAGATCTGCTTTAGAAATACCTTCAGCGTGAATATCAACGTAACGGTAGTTGAAGTCATCACGTTTTGCTTTTAGCGTTTCTGCGTGCTCTTTTGCACGAACACAGAAAGGACATGCAGGGCGACCAAAGATAACAACGAACATAATCTTATTTCTCCTAAATCTATTCTTTTTTGAAAGCGTACAAAACATAGCGGCTGAGTGCGCTTTCTTTTGTTGGAGTAACTATGCCCGATCCAGATACGGAAATAAAGCGGCAATTACCTCTTGGTTCTATAGGTGAAATCTATCGAATAAAAACTAAACGCGCGTTCTTATTTTACGGCTCTGAAGTATGTGAAGTGACGCATAAAAAACATACATTCTAAAGGGTTAATGATGGCAAGGTGGAATTGGTCAATTTTTTTTGTTTAAAAAAATTGCAATCTATTTTGGCTATACGCAAATAACTTCAACTCTTACATAAGTGTTAAATCAGAGGGCGAGAGGTTATTTGGGTATATTCTTTTGGGAGGGTGTGTATGTTTCAGTTTATGACTGCAACAAGGATTATATTTGGTGAAGGTGCACTTCAATCTTCATTATCCGTTATTAACCAATTTGGCTACAGTGTTTTGCTGGTTACTGGGCAGGATACCCAACGAGCCGCCCCCATTATCCAATACCTTAAAGCTCAAAATATGCGTTACCAGCACGTAGCTATCGTTGGTGAACCATACATCACGATGGTAGAAGAGACCGCAGTGCTCGGTAGAAAATTCCAACCTGATATGGTGGTTGCGATAGGTGGTGGCAGCGTCATCGATATGGGCAAAGCCTTAGCCGCCATTATTCCCAATCAAGGCAATGTTTACGATTACGTAGAAGTGGTAGGAAGAAGCGTCCCTTTAAAAGCAAAGCCTCTTCATTTTATTGCAATTCCTACGACAGCAAGCACCGGTTCAGAAGTGACCAGAAATGCTGTGCTGAAATCTGGACAAGATAAAGTGAAAGTGAGTCTTCGAAGCCCTGATATGCTCGCAGACGTTGCCATTGTAGACCCGACACTTACTTACGGGACCGACCAATACACATCTGGACGTGGCGCAATGGATGCGTTCACTCATTTAATGGAAGCATATGTGTGTGGTGAGCCAAACCCTCTTACTGATATGGTCTGCGAAGAGGGGCTACGCCGTTTAAGCCGTTCAGTGATTGCCGCTTGTAAGCAAAATAATCATAAGGCGCGCTCTGATTTATCGTTCGCTGCATTGCTTGGTGGTATGGCGATTACTAATGCCAAATTAGGTGCCGCTCATGGGTTAGCATCGGCGTTAGGAGGTAAGTTAGACGCCCCCCATAGCGTTATTACGGCTCGCCTAGCTCCGCACGTGATGCAGGAGAACATTAACGCCGCTAAACTTGCGGGTAGGAATGATGTGATAAGTCGTTATCGCAAGCTGGCCCAATTAGTCACTGAGCGAGTAAATGCTAACGAACACGATGGAATTCTTTGGGTAAATATGGTGCTAGATAAGTTAGCGTTACCGCTACTGGCTCAATTTGGAGTATGCCAAACCTCTTTTGAGCAAGTGGCGAATGATGCGCTTAAATCAATGGCAATCAAAGGGAATCCTTTACCCCTGAATCAGGAACGTTTGATTTACATATTGCAGCAAGTCTGTGATTGTAGCGGAGAGTGCGCAGCTGAGAGTGCACAACATGTCAGTTCTGTTGAAGTACTGGAATCAAGAACGGACTTATCGAGTGTCAACGACTTAGGGTGATTGCTCCCTTAGCAGCATTAAAACAAAAGGGGAGCCTTGAGCTCCCCTAGATAAAGTATGGACTAAGCTTTAGTGCTTAGTACTGGCTTAGTTTGTCATAGCGACTGTCTTTCAACGCATCTTTTACGCGTTTTAGGTTCTCACGGAAACCAGTACCACGGCGAAGAGTGAAGCCAGTTGCTAGCACATCAATCACTGTCATTTGTACAACTCGGCTCGCCATTGGCATGTAAACGTCGGTATCTTCTGGAATATCGAGCGTGATAGCCAGCGAGCTTGCCTTTTCTAGAGGAGAATCCTTCGCTGTAATCGCAATAACCGTTGCGCCATTTTCACGAGCAAGGTTCGCTATTTCTACCTGACTCTTTGTTCGACCGGTATGAGAAATAAGAACCACAACATCATTATCACTGCAGTTGATACAACTCATGCGCTGCATAACAATATCTTCAAAACAAGTAATTGGAATATTAAAGCGAATAAACTTGTTTTGTGCGTCTCGGGCAACAGAAGATGATGCACCAAGGCCAAAGAATGAAATGCGCTTCGCTTGCGTTAGCAAATCGACCGCACGGTTCACTTGCATTGGATCTAGGCTATTTTTCGCGACATCTAAACACGCCATCGTCGATTCGAAAATCTTATGGGTGTACGCGTCTGGGCCATCGTCTTCTTCCACATTACGGTTAACGTAAGGGGTGCCGTTGGCTAGGCTCTGTGCCAAGTGAAGCTTAAAATCTGGAAAGCCCTTGGTGTCCAGACGACGACAGAAGCGGTTTACAGTGGGCTCACTAACGTCGGCCATTTTAGCCAGCGTTGCAATGCTTGAATGAATTGCAGTTTGTGGAGACGCCATAATTACTTCCGCAACTTTGCGCTCTGACTTACTGAAATTCTCCAGGTTTTTTTGAATTTTTTCTAATGTATTCATAGTGTTCACGAGGGTATAGAGAACAACTCGCTGGCTCTGCTAACGAAAGGAAACACGAAGATTCCGGAGTAGAGTGGGGCGTTAACGAAAACAACCAGCGCCATAGAATCAGTATAAACCTGATCTTCAATCAGTCTAAACCAATAACGGGTACTATTTAGTGAGAATTTGACAGGCCTCAAACAAAATGTTGTAAAAACTACAGAATTGGATGTGTAAACGAAGTTTTGTTGCGCTAGTCGCACGATAATGATGTTTGAGTTACATCAAAACGAAAAAAAATTTCAAATTGATGTAACTCGATCTGGCTGTTAAGACGATTGAATATCAACAACCAGCTGTTGAATTCTTTTCATCAAATTTGGTGCTTGCTTGGCGATTTCGCGTTGTTCATCAAGCACTGAGCTCAAAATTTCTTTTGTGGTCAGTGGATTTGCCAAAACCACTCTAAACACTATCGTATTCATGCGTTGCCATTGGTCTGGGTTCAGTCTTGTACGTGAAACGAACGATTTGCCCGTTTCGCGCTGACGCTTTTGAATAAACTGTGTTAACTCATTGATCAGCTCATTCAGTTGTTCTTTTTGTGAGCCTTCTGCTTGTGCTAATGCTTCACGGATGAATGGCGGCAAATAACGGTATGTGAGCAGACAAAGCTCTGGTTCAGAAACTAACTCGAAATCATCTTGCTGTTTGATTAAATCCGCAAAGTATCGAGCTTTTTCAATGCTTTGGTCAATCAGAAGCTCGTAACCTGGGCGACTTATGATGTGCATTGCGGCGTAGACCAACATCGCCATACCCGAACGTGAACCTTCTAATGTATGGCTGCCTAGGTCTTTTGAACCTTTGCGCAATATATATTGAGCGTGATGCTCTATGGATTTCATTGCGTCAGGGTCTTTGAACAGAACCATACCAGCGCCCATCGGGATGTAGAGCTGCTTGTGTGCATCAATAGTTACTGAGTCTGCCATTTCCACGCCTTTAAGAAGGTGACGGTGATGGTTAGACATAAGTGTTGCGCCACCCCATGCGGCATCCACATGGAAGTGACAGCCGTGGGCTTGGCAGACTTCAGCGATTTCAGGCAATGGATCAACATTACCTGTCTCTGTTGTGCCAGCCACACCAATAACAGCAATAGGTTTGATGTTTTGTTTTTCGAGCTCAACAATTTTTGCTTTAAGGTCGTCGACAATAATACGGTTGTTGGTATCGGTTTTAACCGCAACCAAGCCCTCTTGGCCTAGCCCTAATACATCGGCTGCTTTCTTAAGGGAGTAGTGACCACGCTCAGACACTAGCACCGCTAAGCCATCATAGCCATAGTGCTTCATGGCTTTAAAAAGGCCTTCCTTTTCCACGCCTTTAAATGAGCCATTGGCTCTTAACGCTTTGTTACGTGCTACCCAAAGCGCAGTGATATTGGCAATGGTGCCGCCGGAACAAAATGCGCCTAATGAGTGGTTTGCACTGTGCATCCACTGATTGTAAAAAGTATCATTCTGACCATATATCAAGCGATGCAGCATACCCAAAACTTGACGCTCAAGTGGCGTAAAGGCTTTGGAAGTCTCTATTTTTACCAGGTTTTGGTTTAAGGCGATCATGATCTTTGACAGTGGCATCAAGAAATAAGGCAGTGCCGATGTCATATGACCAATGAAGCTTGGTGAAGATGTGTGAACTGAGTGCGACACCAAAGTGTCGAGTAAGTGCTCTGTATGATCTGACACGAACTCTGGCTGCTCAGGAATCTGAGCAGAAGAAAAGTCTTTTTCGATTTCGCGTAAAGGCTTTTCTTCTGCCACGATGTGTTCACGAAGAAATTGATTTAGATTTCGCGAGAGGCTCTCGTCAATTTTAGTTAACGTTGAGTCCGGACCTTCTGGGACAGTGAAGATCTTTAGCAAGCTCTCAAAGCTAACATCAGCGGTTTTTTGTTCCTTAACCATAGCAAAGAATCTTTGTAGTTATTTTGGTAATGCGAGCGGCACAATCTAAACTAAAACGGGCGCAAAGTCCCGTTTTAATTGTTGAAACCCAAGTTGTAGAAATGAAAATTTTAGGTGAAGGTTACGATATTCACATTAAAAAATTCTAGATTGAGTACGTTAAAACACTCTGATGTTATCGAATGCTAATCAACGACTAATGCGAGCAATCTTAGTCACATTTCTGCTTTTCAATCTTTTCTATTGACTGATTGTACTTATTAAGTGCGGTATCAATTTGTTGGGGATGACTAAGCAGATCAGCGAATGCTGAACGAAGCTCGTAGTTTTTTGGGTGGTTAGTTGATTGACGGTCGCTAAATGTCTGTTTTGCAACTTCACCTAACTTATCGCTTCGGGTCGCTAACTGCTTAACGTCATGTTGCTCTAGTTTTAACCATGCTTCGATTGGCTGTTCCGTCGCAACGCGGCTAGGGTCGTTCTCTAGAAAGTAGTGAACCGCTTCGCGGTTTAATTCAAAGTGATGTTTACGTCCATCCAAGAACCATTGACTAACTTCTTTCAGATCTGGATATTGGGTAACCGTCAAATCAACAAGATCTTGATACCACTGTAGTGAGGCATCGACGTAGCCATCGTATTTGCTAGCAAGACATTGTTGATCTGCGGCAAGCGTAAAAGTTGAGCTTGTAGCGAGGAGCGCTGCAACGACAAAGCGTTTCATTCTTCTTCCTTCTGGTTGTTATCCCTTTATTAACGCAATGCACATCAGTTGATGTTTCTCCCTTCTTTCTATTTGGTCGTGACAAATCGTTGGGCTGAATGACGAAAAGAAAGAGGGGTCTTGCCAAAAAATATTGACCACTTTGACGTTAACTGGGTATTTAAATTTTTGCCGTATTGTAATGGATGTTAAAGCGAAAACCTGAGATCTAGCTAGCAAGTGATACAAAGAAAAGCATCATAACTGGTACCAATAAACTCAAAATAAAGCCGCTAACGATAGCAACAGGAACACAACGCACACCACCGGTGGTTTGAATAACGGGTAGGGTGAAGTCCATTGCTGTTGCACCGGCATAACCAATTGCGGTGCACGGATAGCTACGAATAAAGAGAGGAATGGCAACCAGTGCGACTAGCTCTCTCATCAATTCAATCAAGAACGACGCGCCACCAAATACCGGACCAAAAGCGTCACCCATTAAAATACCTGCGAGTGAATACCAGCCAAAACCTGAAGCCATTGCGAGTGCTTGATAAAGAGGAAGATCCAAAAGCACCGCTGCAAGAACGCCACCAAGCATACATGTTGCGATGACAACAGCCGCAATGGCCATTCCTTGTTTATTTAATAGGATTTGACGCAGAGTAAGTCCACTATTGCGCAGCTGAATACCAATAAAAAATAGAAGTAGAAAGAGTATCCATTCGCTTGCTGTATCTACCCAACTCAAATCAATGGGTAACAGCAGGCCAACCACTAACCCGCCGCCAACGACCACGATAAGCTTAACAGACTCTAAAGCCATCGAAGATAACGGTAGCTTCTTTTGATTTTGATTGGTCTGGAGTGGGATAATTTTATCAATAATAGGCAGAGCCAACAGGTTGCAGGCACTTAGACACAAAAAAAACGTACTCGCATAGAGGAGAATACTTTGTAAGTTGCTGCTTAAATTATCGAGCGCCGCTAAGCTAAGACCCATCAACGACAAAATGACGTAAATAAGGTAGGACGTTGACTGATTGATCTTCTCCAATAACGAAGATCGAGATATAGGAATTAGATACCCCACCACAAGCGGAGCGAAAATAAATAGCATCCCTGAGAACATAAAGCTCAATGATTCCTTTTTGAGATAACATCAACACGCATAAATCAAATTATCTATCGGTTGAAATTAGAGACATTTCACCACACACAGCTCAGCCTTGAGCGAATCGTTTTATCGCGGATAAGGTATTATCAGAAAGCGATAAATTACAAACCGCTAGCATTGAGTACAGCACGGATTTGATCATTGAAGTCAGTATCACTCATGTTACTAAGTTCATACAAGACTTCTGCACCAGTTAAGTTGAATTCAACTTCATGTTCGTCAATGCGTTCATCGTGATTGCGGAACATCAATAAATGATGCGCAATTCTAGCGATGTCGAGATAACTCACTTCTGGTCGCGTTAACTCGTATTTTTCGTTTGAGGATACTTCTCTGAAGTCGTTGTCAAACCCCCAACGCTCAAGTACCAGTTTACTTGTGGCAGAACAACGTGTTTGGAAGATCTGCAATGCAATATCTGGGTCTAAGTAATTGCCCCTATCTAAGTACAAGTGGTACTCATTAATTAGGCAAAATAACCCTATATCGGCTAATAGACCGACCAATAACGCCTTTTCTTGCTCTAGATGACCATAAGTGCCTGGCTCGTGGCTACGAAACGATTGAACCAACATCACCATGACGGCACCGAGCTCACGCGATATCGCCGCACTCTTCACCAAGATGGCATTGCATTCTTTAGTGAGATTAACTGAGTGTTTAAGTTGCTCGATCGCTTGTGCGGTAACAATATCACGTACACGAAGTATTCCGAGACGAGATACCGCTGTAGTTAAGTCGTTGCAGGTGATATTTCTGCGATTGAAAATCACAGAGTTAGCGACTCGTAAAACGACCGCTGCTAATCCGGGATCTTCCAATAAACAGTTAGCAACATCGGCAATCGTGGTGTGTTCTTCGACACATAAATGCTGAATTTTAAGCACGACATCAGGAATAGGAGGTAACGAAATCTTACCCGTGGCGATGGACTGTTCTACCAGCTGAGCAAACTCGGATTCCAGTGCGTTTATAAGCTTATCTTTATTATTTGGCAGCCAAAAAAATGATAAATGTTCCATTGTGACGCTGTACTTGAGATCTTTCGTACAGTGTACCCTTACAGCGTATTCTTTATCAATTAAATGCGTATTATGTGCCCGTAATTGCCAGCGAGATCATAATGATGGCGCGTTTTAGGCATGCTATGCGTCAAAAAAATATCACCACACAAACAATAAGTGTGAAACTAATCACGTATGCAGAATTTATACTTTTTTATATGTGACCTATGTCCTAACTTATTTTTCAACGTTAAGTATGATTAAGCAAGTTGGTGAGCACAACTCACAAAAATATCGCCAACAAATCGACATTTATAATTCGCTATAAGCTGCTGTTTATCTGGTGACATCGCTAATCGGGGTAATTTATTCAGATTAAAGAGGTCAATGGACATGACAGACCAAGCTTTTTTTAAATATGTACGCACCTTCAGTGAGTACCAAAAACGTTCTATGTTCGGTGGTATTGGTTTATTCACCGATGATGCTATGTTTGCGCTTGTCAGCAATGATTGCTGCTACTTACGTGGTGGTAATGGGCTAGATGAAGTGTTTACTCAACTGAGCTGTGAGAAGTATAAGCACGTCAAAAAACAGACGACGGCAACCGTAAATTATTATGATGTAACCGATTTATTCGAATCCGGATATGTAGGGCTTGATGAACTGGTACAGAAATCAATTGAATACTCAATTAAGGAACGGAAATATCAAAAGTCCTCTGCCAGTAGACGCTTAAGAGACTTACCCAACATGCAACTAACCCTTGAACGTATGGTCAAGAAAGCCGGTGTTGATGACGTAGAAACCTTTTTAGAACTTGGACCTGTAAAAGTCTTCAACAAAGTTAAAACGGCTTACGGTAATGATGTTGATGTAAAGCTACTGTGGAAATTTGCTGGTGCAACTGATGGCGTACATTGGAAACTGATCCAAGAGCCGCGTAAAAAACAGTTATTGGCACTGTGTGACTAAGCGAAGCTGATCGCACAATGATTGACTCGTTTCGATGGAGTTAGCGGGTCGTAAAGGCAAGTGTGAAAAGCGGAAAAAGGACGTTGAAGTTTTTTACCACTTCATTGAGTTAGTCATTAAATTAGACAAAAAAACCGAGGCAGAGACCTCGGTTTTTGTTTTTTTAATTTGCTCTTTTCTTACAGCACAAATCTTAAAACTTAAAACGCGTAGTGAACATTACCTGATCACCGTAAAAATCGTTGATACGTGCTTCAGCACCCAAAGAGAAAAGCTCTGTTGAGTGGAATCGAGCGTAGGCAGAGCCAGTCCAATCGTCATCGTTATCGATAGAAACGTAGCCGACTTTGCCGCCTACTTCTAATTGAGGGCCCAACCATTGGCGAACACCTAAGTTCAGCTCCATACCAACATCTGTGCTGCTCTCATTCGAAGGTTGCACAACGCGCATTAGCATTTCACCAGTAAGATCTGCCCAGTTGTTTAGCGGAGAATGGAAGCCAAAGCCTGCAGCTGAGTCAAAATCACTTTCAAACTCAGAGTCAATACGAGCAATAACATGCGCGTTCGGGTGAATTGATTTGCTGAATCCAGCACCAAATGTCACAGGACTTGCGCCAATACGTGCTTCGAAATAGTCGTAGCTAAAGTTGCTCATAGTTGCTGGCGCATTGCGATCGTTTGCAGCTAGGGCATGGCTTGATGCCACTAGTAAGGCAGCGGCTAATAGTGTTTTACGCATAACTAACGATAAACCTTGTTCATTATTTCCATGGATTCAAGCAACCACTTGAACCGTAATCTGATTTGTCCGACATCATAATAAAAAGGAAGGTCCACGACCAACAAAAATGTGTCGATGTTTTGTCAATTAACTTAATAGTTCCTTGGTTTAAGCAAAAACTACGCCATATACGTAGTGTCCGAGAATTTCACTCGGACAAGTAACGATGTTTTTCTAACCTCGCTCTACTATGCGAGGTAAGGTGGTGCAATGAGTATCGTTGAGTTCAAGTTAGAACCAAACACTTTATTACTCGCCAAAGCTTGCTCTTCTTTCTGCCATGGCGTTGAGGACTGCCTCAGAATCAAGGATTTGAGTCCAGGATAGCAGGTTATCATCATTCTCAATCACAAACGCGGTAAGCTGAGACACGATTGCTTTTCTCAATGCTTCACCTTTCCAAGGTTTGGCAATGTAATAATCGAGACTCGCGTTATTTACGGCTTCTACGGTGTCTTCCAAACCAGCTTGTCCTGTGAGTAAAACTTTGCGCGCTGCTTTTGTGTCACCATTTTGACTGAGTTCGATTAAGAAGCTGATCCCAGTTTGTTCCGGCATAATGTGGTCACATAAAATGAGCGCAAGCTGAACTTCTTCTTCCGCCATCTCCTCAATCACCTGCCGAGCTTCAGTCACCGATTCCGCTCCTTCGACGACAAAGTTCTCCTCGAAGGGAGCAAGATCTTGGAGCACGCTATCCAAGACTTCTCGTTCGTCATCGACACATAAAATTAGATACTTGGTCATGTTTCATCTCCTTTTTCGATGACTGGTAACCAGACGGTCATTCGTGTGAACTGGCCGATCTCTGATTCGACGTCAATCCACCCTCTGTGTGCTGTTACGATTTGCTGGCAGATGGACAGCCCGATGCCTAAGCCAAAGTTACCTTCTTTTTTTGTGGTGAAGTTCAGCTCGAAAATGGCGTCTCTTTGCGATTCAGGAATGCCACATCCATTATCTTCAAATGAGATAACGGCATAATGTGTGTGCTCTTTTTCTACAAGGCGTGTTTGTATGTTTAACACCCCTTTTTCTGGAAATGCGTCAATGGCGTTAGAGACCAAATTCGTCCACACCTGTTGGAGTGCGATCGGTTGACAAAGGATGGAAGGCAAGTTTGCATAGTCGGTTGAAACTTGGTGCATTTTTAATTTGTTCTCGAAAATCACCAAGGTGTCTTCAATGCCCTCATGAATATCGGCATAGTGCAGGGTCTCATCATCTGACCGAGCATATCCTTTCAGGCTTTTTACCATATCAGCAATTCGTGCTGCACAGACATTAATTGAGCGAAGTGTAGAACCTGCTTTGTGGTATTGCTCTAGTGTATTGAGAGCATGATAAGATGCTTGCTGCTTTCTCGTTAGTTGGGTAAGTAGCTCTTGATCGGACTCTAATCCAAGGCTCACCACTTTTTTTGCCAATGCTCGGTCTGGAAGAGTATGGCTAAGCGCTTTTACGCGTGATCTGAGCTCGGCGGTTGAAGCGGGTTTTGAGGTTTGCGCTTTGCTCAGTAATTCAATGCCTTTGGTTTGTATATCGGAACTTGGCGCATCGTTAAGTAATCGTTCTAGCGTATGCGTTAAATTCTCTACGCCCCTCAATATCGCGGCTACTGGATTGTTTAGTTCGTGGGCTACTCCCGCAACCAATTGACCAAGCATCGCCATTTTTTCTCTTTCAATGAGCTGCTGGTGGGCTGATTCTAAAGATTCGAGCGTTTTTTGAAGTTGCAGTTTGGTGTTGATGCTTCTTTGCAATCGGCGGTTGAAGTGGCGTAAAAGCAAGTTTGTAAAAAGAGGCAGTAAGTTTGAGTCGCTTTGCATCACTTTATTGAATACGTTGCGATCGAGTTTGATAACTTCTGTTTTGGTTAGTGTTAGAGCTGTCGAGAAAGAACATTCCCCAGTAACAAACGACATGCCTCCGACAATATTCCCTTTGTTATGGCGTACAACCTCTCGCTGCATGCCTTGCTCATCGCGCTTGTACAGAGCCACTTCACCTTCGGTGATAAACCACAAAAAGCAATTTGGCTCGCCTTCCACGGTTAATAAGTGTTCAGGTGAGTATGTACGGCACGCTCTTGTTTCGTCATTATCTTTGAAAAATTGTTGGAGAGCGGAGATCACTTGCTCGGCTAACTCGGCATCAGACATCGAGTGGTAGTCGTGTAAGAATCCGGCTTGATAATGGCTCATCTGGTTATTGATGTGCGCTCGCAACAAGCTGTGATGATCCAATATCTGACTGTAACTTAGCAGGTCTTCTTTGCCATTTCGCAAGATAAATTGGGTCAGCTCTTTTTGCACTGTGTTAAATAAGACGTGATCTGGCAAAGGTTTAGTGAGGCAGTGGTCGAGCCTGCCCTCATTAACGGCAGTGAGAATTGCCTCTATATCAGACGAGCAGCTAATAAGAATTTTTCTTGCTTGCTCGGTATGTGGCATCCGGTCTAAACCAATAAGAAAATCCACGCCGTTAAAATGAGCGTGATGGCTCGCTATAACTAAAGCAACAGTCTGTTCTCTTTCTTCTAGATACTCTAAAGCGCTTTGAGCCTCTTCTATCGATTCGACAGAAAAAATATCAAACTTACTTGAGAAGGCAGACAGCTCCAATCGAAACTGTTCAGCACTGATTGGGTTGTTGTCGAGACACAACACAGCATAACGATTCACAGATGTTTTAGCTCCGGTTAAAACTTCGCCACGCAAACTTTAACAATAAAAGGACATGATGAGTGGGAGCCAAGTATGATTCCTGATTAATGGACTAGAATAAGCATCAATAGTCTGATTTGTCTCAATGTTTTCTCCGCAGGTGGTTTGGGGTAGACTGACCGAAAATATCTAATAAGTGACGTTATGCAAAATCTTAAAAAAATCGGCGCCATTGGTGGTGCTATCTCATTAGCACTGTGTTGGCCATTGGCTGTCGGACAAATTGGTCAGTCCATCATTGAAGATGGTATTACCAATATGAATGATGAAATGATTAAAGGCGAAGTGGTCGAGTATCAGCGTGGTTATTTGTCTTCAATCGTGCTGACTCGTTATTCAGTTGTTGATCCTGAGCTTAAAACGCAGTTAGAGCGTGACGGTATGCCAACGACGTTTGACGTAACCAGTGATGTTAGCCACGGTCTAACAAGCCTAACAGCAGATTCAAAATTGGTGGACAATGACTTTTTGCCTCTCACGATGCATAGCCAGACTCAACTAAATGGCAATACAGCATTTATCCTCGACCTAGACAGTTGGCATTATCGTAACGAAGCGCAAGGTGTTTCTGTTTCTACAAGCCCTGCAAAAGTAACAGGTGATGTGACGGTATTGGGTGATCTCAATTACCAAGTTTCCGTTCCTTCTGTTCAAGTGGATTTTGAAAACGGTGAAGAGCTTCATCTGAATGCATTGACAGGGCAAGGTAAAGGAAAGCAAGCAAAAGGCTACTGGCTGGGTGAGCAATCTTTTTCTCTCGAGAGGCTGGATGTGGTCGATTCGAACTTAACGCCTGTCTTTTTGATTCAAAATGCGAGCTACCGTGGTAACACTACGATGAATGAGTCTGGTGATAAGCTGAACAGTCAATTAAACCTAGATGCTAAGAAACTGCGTTTAACTGATGGTACGGATGTCGATAACTTTAAGTTGGATTTCTCAATTGCAGATGTGGATAGCCAGTCTTTTGATCAAATTATGTCTATCTATCAAAGCTCTCCTATGTTAGATGAGCAGGAAATTGCGAATTTATTGCCGCATGTCGATACGCTGTTTAGCAAAGGTTTTGATTTATCCGTGAACGAGCTTTCACTCGCGTTCGGTGACGGCAAGTTCCACAATGAGTGGCAACTATCCATCCCTGAAGGTACTGAGCATATTACTCAAGATCCAATGAAGTTGGTGACGGCCACTACTGGTGAACTTAGCACTTACTTCTCTGATGAATTAGTAACGCATTACCCATTTATTCAAGAAGGGATTGATGAGCTCCTTATTATGGAGTTGATCGAAAAAGTAGAGGGCGGTTATCAATTAAAAGCAGAAATTGGTGAAGGCAAATTGAAGTTCGAAAATGGGCATGAGTTCCCATTGGTGGCTCTACTTATGCCTGCTTTGATGCAACAACAGTAATTCGTGTTGTTGCGAATTTGTTCCAATTCAACGCTTAGTCTTTAAAAAGAGGTCGTAAGACCTCTTTTCTTGTTTTTATCACTGCGAAAACGTGATATTAATTTCGTAATATTTACATAGCAGGAGCAATGAGCATCATGGAACAAAATACGGACAACGTATTTAACTTCAGTGCAGGGCCAGCAGGTCTGCCTAAAGCAGTTATGCAGCAAGCACAAAAGGAACTAATCGATTGGCAAGGTCTTGGCACTTCGGTCATGGAAATCAGCCACCGAAGCAAAGAGTTCATCAAAGTTGCAGAAGAAGCCGAGCAGGATTTACGTGATCTTCTGAATATTCCGGACAACTATAAAGTGCTGTTCTGCCAAGGTGGTGCTCGTGCTCAGTTTGCTGCTGTTCCTCTAAACTTACTTGGTGATGCCGATACGGCAACTTACATCGATGGTGGTTATTGGGCTGAAAGCGCGGTAGCTGAAGCGAAAAAATACTGCGAACCAGACGTGTTTGATGCAAAAACAGAAATCAACGGGAAAGTCGCGGTTCTACCTGCAAGTGAATGGAAAATTGCTCCAGAAGCGGCTTACGTTCACTTCTGTCCAAATGAGACCATTGATGGTATTGAGATTAACGATCTTCCTATCACCGACAAACCGATTGTTGCTGACATGTCTTCGACAATTCTTTCTCGTGAAATCGATGTGTCTAAATACGGTGTGATTTACGCGGGCGCTCAGAAAAATATTGGTCCTTCCGGCATTGCTATTGCTATCGTGCGCGATGATTTATTAGGTATGGCGAAGCAGGTACTACCAAGTATTTTGGATTACACTGTTTTGGCAGAAAAAGAATCAATGTTCAACACGCCACCAACCTTTGCATGGTACCTGTCTGGTCTTGTTTTCAAATGGCTGAAGGCACAGGGTGGAGTAAAATCGATTGAGCAAGTGAACCGCGCTAAAGCCGCGCTACTGTATGATTACATCGATCAGTCTGATTTCTACCGTAATGGCGTGCACTCAGCAAACCGTTCTTTGATGAACGTGCCATTTCAACTTGCTAAGCCTGAACTGGATGCAACCTTCCTTGAGCTAGCAGACTCTAAAGGGCTGAAAGCGCTAAAAGGTCACCGAGCAGTTGGTGGTATGCGAGCATCCATTTATAACGCAATGCCGCTAGAAGGTGTTCAAGCGTTAGTAGACTTCATGCAAGAGTTTGAGAAAAACTACGCGTAAGCTCAAACTGATAGTTATTCTCCAAAGCGTCGCTATTGCGGCGCTTTTGTTTATCTCAACTCACATCATTCCAGGAAGGTAAAATGACCAAGGCAAATATTGAAGCGCTGACTAAGCAGTTCCCACTCTTGGCAGCACTTATTGATCTTGAAGAGGTTTGTTGGTTTAACCCCCATATCACTTCCTTGGAGGAAGGCTTACCTCATGTCGGGTTAGATGAAAAAGATATTCAAGCGGCGAGTGAACGGCTAACACGATTTGCGCCTTATTTGATGAAAGCGTTTCCCGAAACGGAAACGTCGCGTGGCGTTATTGAGTCCGCAGTGGTGGATATTCCCAATATGAAAGTGCGTTTGGAGCAGCAATACGGCACGCCAATATTGGGCCATTTAATGCTCAAAAAAGACAGTCATTTGCCAATTTCTGGTTCGATCAAAGCGAGAGGTGGTATTTATGAAGTGCTCACTCATGCAGAAAAGTTGGCGTTTGATGCCGGCTTGCTCTGTGAAAGCGATGATTACAGCAAATTGTTCAGCAATGAGTTTCGGCAGTTTTTTAAGCAGTACAGTATTGCGGTTGGCTCAACCGGCAATCTTGGTATGTCCATCGGCATCATGAGTGCGAAGCTGGGTTTTTCAGTTTCAGTCCACATGTCTGCGGATGCGCGGGAATGGAAGAAAAATAAGCTCCGGTCACATGGTGTTAATGTCGTAGAGCACCAAGAAGATTATGGTATTGCTGTCGAGCAAGGTCGTAAAGAGGCAGAAAAAGATCCCAACTGTTTCTTTATCGATGATGAAAACTCACGGACGCTGTTTCTAGGTTACTCTGTTGCGGGTGAGCGTCTTAAGCAGCAGTTTGATGACTTGGGAATCGTTGTTGATGAGCATCATCCATTGTTTGTTTATCTTCCTTGTGGTGTTGGCGGTGGACCTGGTGGGGTGGCATTTGGCTTGAAGGTAGCATTTGGCGAGCATGTCCACTGTATTTTCGCAGAGCCAACGCACTCACCGTGCATGCTGTTGGGCGTACATACAGGCTTGCATGACGATATTTCGGTGCAAGATCTGGGTATCGATAACATCACCGCCGCTGATGGTTTGGCAGTCGGGCGTGCCTCGGGATTTGTCGGAAGAGCGATGGAAAGGCTACTTGATGGTTTTTACACCATTGATGACGCTCGTATGTATCACCACTTGGGTGAGTTAAGTGAACTGGAAGGTATTAATCTAGAGCCTTCTGCATTAGCCGGTATGATTGGGGCAGTGCACGTCTCGAATAACCATGCTTATCAGTCTCGAATGAAATTTGACGAAGAAAAACTCAAAAACGCAACACATCTTGTTTGGGCAACAGGTGGGGGCATGGTTCCGGAAGATGAAATGGCGGCTTATCTCAAAAAATCTGGTCGGTAAATCAGCACTGTATACGTGCTTAATTAGGTAACTAATAATACAGGAATAACAAAAGGGCTCATCGTTTGATGAGCCCTTCTCGTCACTGAAAATCGAATTATAGAGATTGTAATAGCTGGTAGTAACGACCTTTTTGAGCGAGTAGCGTTGGATGGTCGCCTTGTTCGATGATCTCACCTTGTTCCATCAAACAGATGCTATCCATACTTTCTAGCTCTATCAGTCGGTGTGTAATGAATACTACTGTCTTATTAGCAAAGTGTTCATTGAAAAGCGCCATCACTTTTTGTTCCGTACGCTTATCGAGGCCTTCAGTCGGCTCATCTAAGAGTAGGATTGGGGCATCACGTAGCAATGCTCGAGCAATACCGATTCGGCGTTTCTCACCACCAGATAACTGACGACCGCCGTCGCCTAACCAAGCGTCTAAACCCGGCTCTTCAAGAAGTCCGCCAAGCTCGACTTTTTGTAAAATAGTAGACAGTTGCTCATCACTTGCGTCCGGAGCGGCCATGAGTAAGTTGTCACGTAGTGTCCCGTTTAGTACATCTACGCGTTGACTGACCACAGTCATTGCTGCTCGCAGGTCCGACTCGCTCCAATCTTGCAGTTTTGTACCACCGATTCGAACTTCACCTTGGTTTACATCCCAGTAGCGACAAAGAAGCTGAATCAGTGTTGATTTACCTGAACCTGTTTGACCTACAATCGCTGTTTTAGTGCCCAACGGTAGTGAGAGTGACAAGTCTTTCAGCACCTTTTGCTGACCGTCAGGGTAAGTGAAGTCAATGTTGTCGAATTCAATGTCTAACGTTGTGCCTTTATGTTTCGATTGCTCAGGGAAGACAACGTCAGGTTCAGCCAAAATTACTTCATTTAAACGACGAGCAGAAGTCAACGTTTGACCCAGGTACTGGAATGCGCTCGCGATAGGCATCAGAATCTCAAAGCTCGCCATGGTTGCAAACGCAAACAGCGCAATCCAAGGATCAGGAGCACGACCACCTACGCCGTCTGCAGCAAACCAAAGCATCACAACCAGTGTAATGCCGTTCACCAGCATAAGCAGTCCTGAAGCCATGCCCGTTAAATTCGCGTTCACAAATTGGTTAGACAGCAACTGCTTCTGCTTCTCTAGAATGAGATTACGATAACGTTCTTCTGCTCCAAAGATACTCAGTTCACTGTAGCCTTGAAGCCAGTCCAGTGTCGCCACTCGCAATTGCGCTTTATGATGAGTGAGATTCTCGCCATTGTTTTTACCCAGTTTATAGAACAGTACTGGCCATACAAACAACATGACGGTAAGAATCGAGCCAAGCAGTAGGGCGAGATGCCAATCAAAGAAAGCCAGGACAGCCGTTAAACTCAATATGCCAAAAACACCAATCACGACAGGGCTGATAAGTCGAAGGTAAACGTGATCCATCGCATCTACGTCCGCTACTAGGCGGTTGAGCAGATCGGCATCACGCATCGTAGAAACACGACCCGGAATCAGTGGTGCAAGTTTCTTAAAGAAGAAGATACGTAGATCGGTAAGCAGCTTGAACGTTGCATTGTGGCTAACGACACGTTCTCCCCATCGACCTGCGGTTCGAGCCATTGCAGCGCCGCGTACCCCGGCACCTGGTAACATGTAGTTGAAGGTCTCACGAGCAACCGTCAAGCCTGCCACCGCTGCGGCTGAAATAAACCAACCTGATAGCGTTAATAAGCCAATAGACGCCGCTAAGGTCAGAAATGCCAGTAGCATACCTAGCGAAAGACCAAACCAGTGTTTCTTATAGAGTTTTAGATAAGGGAGTAAATCACGCATCTAAGTTCCCCTTGTCTGTTTCACGTTGTGCGAGGTTCGCTTCCAACATGTCTTTAAATAAGCCATCTTCTGTCGACAGTGTGGCGTAATCACCACGTTGAACAATCTGGCCGTCCTGCATAACAAGAATTTGCGATACGTTTTGTAAAGGCGCAAGTTGGTGAGTAATCATCAAATTCGTTGTGGCATGCGCATACTTGTTAATGCCTTCCATCACGAGTTTTTCACTGCGAGCATCTAAGCTTGCGGTTGGTTCATCTAATAACCAAAAACGACCATTTTGTAGCATGGCGCGAGCCAGTGCTAAACGCTGCGCTTGGCCGACAGATAAACCACCAGAACGATCAGATATCGGATAATCCAACCCATGCATTTCAACAAATTCAGCAGCGTGAGAGTCATTCAACACAGAATGTACGTCTGCATCCTGAATATTGTGCTTACCTAGTGTGATGTTATCTCGAATGCTACCGTGTAATAGCATCGGGTTTTGACCAATCCAGCTTACTGCCTCTCGCCATGTGGCTAGATCCAGTCGCGACAATTCACAACCATTAATCTTCAAGCTACCTTGATAAGGCATGAAACCGAGGATTGTGTTTACCAAACTTGTTTTACCTGCGCCACTTGGTCCAACCAACGCTGTACTTTTGTTGGCTTCAAGAGAGAAGGATAGGGGACCTGCGAGCTGCTTACCTTCCGGACTAAAAATGGTTAACTGGTCCGCTTCAATATGGATAGGGCTGTTTTTATCTAACGCTTGGGTACCATCTTTGATTTGATCGACTTCCAAATCCAGAAACTCGACAATGCTTTCTGCTGCGCCAACCGCTTGCTGTTTCGCATGATAGAACGTGCCCAAATCACGTAATGGCTGATAAAACTCTGGCGCAAGAATCAGAATGAACAAACCAGCAAAGAGCGTAACACCTGTGCCGTAGTAGCCGAAGTCCAGCTCCCCGATATAACTAAAGCCAAAGTAGACAGCGGTAATTGCGATAGAAATAGAAGTAAAAAACTCTAACACCGCAGAAGACAGAAACGCGATTTTCAGAACGTCCATGGTACGAGTACGAAAGACTTCTGAAGCCCCCTTTAGCGTCTCAGTTTCAGATTTTGTTCTATCGAATAAGCGAATGGTTGTCATTGCTTGCAAGCGGTCATAAAAGTGACCCGACAAACGCTGCATCGCTTTAAAGTTTTTACGATTTGCTTCTGCGGCTTTCATCCCAACCAGTGCCATGAAAATAGGCACTAGTGGTGCAGTGACCAGGAAGATCAAGCCTGCTGCCCAGTTTACTGGGAATACGACAACCAAAATGATGAAAGGCACTAGTACCGATAATGACATTTGAGGCAAGTAGCGTGAGAAGAAATCTTGCATATCTTCTACCTGCTCTAAGATGAGCGTTGCCCAACTGCCAGCAGGTTTGCCTTTGATGTAAGCTGGCCCAAGTTTATGAACTTTATCTAAAATGAGTTGGCGAATATAAACTCGAATTTGCTCCCCGCAACGGTAACCGGCAAGCTCTCGACCCCAGGTACAAGCAGCTCGACCGATAACCGTGCCACCGAGCCCAACAAAATGCCAAATGAGGTCGGCTTTGTCGACTTGGTCAATGATTAACTGGTGCAGAATGGAGGCGAGCAGGGCTGCTTGAGCCAATAAAAACACGCTTGAAAGTACGCCTAGGCCTATCGCAATCATAAGCCAGCGCTTGGCTAACTTACTTTGTTGCTTCAGCCACTTATTCAAGCTGCTTTGCTTTTTCTTATCCATCGTGAAGGCTTAATGATAATTGTTTTAATGAGGCGGTAGTATACAAAAGAAAACCCAGCGGGAATACCGCTGGGCTTTAAGGATATGACACAAATGTGAAAAGTTATTTGTCACCAAGTGAGTCTAAGAAACGTTCAGCATCTAATGCAGCCATACAACCTGTACCTGCAGAGGTGATCGCTTGACGGTAGTTGTGGTCCATTACGTCGCCAGCTGCAAATACACCTTCGATACTAGTTTGTGTTGCGTTGCCTTCAAGACCTGATTGAACGATGATGTAGCCATCTTTCATGTCTACTTGGCCTTCAAAGATTTGTGTGTTTGGCTGGTGGCCAATTGCGATGAATGCACCCATTACATCGATATCTTCTGTCGCACCGCTGTTCACGTCTTTAATGCGGACGCCCGTTACGCCCATATCGTCTCCCAGTACTTCATCGAGAGTGCGATCGGTATGAAGAACGATATTACCGCTTTCAACTTTATCCATCAGACGTTTCACAAGGATCTTCTCTGCGCGGAATGAATCGCGGCGGTGGATCAGGTGAACTTCTGACGCAATGTTAGATAGGTATAGCGCTTCTTCAACAGCCGTGTTACCACCGCCCACAACTGCAACTTTCTGATTACGGTAGAAGAAACCGTCACAGGTTGCACAAGCAGAAACGCCGCGACCTTTAAATGCTTCTTCAGACTCAAGGCCAAGGTATTTTGCTGATGCGCCGGTAGATATGATTAAGGCATCACAAGTGTACTCACCTGAGTCGCCTTTTAAACGAAATGGGCGTTGTGATAGCTCTACTTCATTGATGTGATCAAATACGATTTCAGTTTCGAAACGCTCGGCGTGTTCTTTCATGCGATCCATCAATGCTGGACCTGTCAGTCCCTCAGCATCGCCTGGCCAGTTTTCAACTTCAGTTGTGGTGGTTAGCTGACCACCTTGTTGCATTCCCGTCACAAGCACAGGGTTTAAGTTTGCACGCGCTGCGTAGACGGCAGCTGTGTATCCTGCAGGACCAGAACCAAGAATTAATAATTTACAGTGTTTTACGTCGCTCATTATGGCTCCAAAAAGGGCGTAACATTTCCCTCGATTGTATGGAAATTCTTAGTGCTTTAAAAGCATAAACAACGATTGTGATCGAATAATTGGTTATAGATTAGAACCCACTAAATATTGATAGAGAACGTTGACTTCTAGCATAAAATTCTATTCGTAGTAGAGAAGTCTAGTTTCAAATATTGCCAAAGCGTAAAACTGAAACATGACTCTGTTTTTGTGGTTTAATTTGGTTTGTTATGTTGTTTTAGTCGTTTTGTTGAAGCTATCAACGTTAAAAGCTGGTAATTGCAGAATATTTGCGTAACCTAGTGTGTAAATTAAATGTTAATTAATGTGCCTCATTAAAGGAGCAAATGATGTTACATTCACGTGAGAATACTCTACATTTAACACAGCTCAGCATGGCAGCAATTGAGCAGCTTTCCCCATCGTTTGAAGAACTGCCTCGTACCGAACATGCAGATGGTCAGTATCGACTACGACGTTATTCTGTGGTTGGCTTTGATAACGGCAAAGTCATCGACTTAAATAAAAATAGCTTTGTTCAATCCTCTGATATCAACCGATTTCAAGGTGATGTAGTAAGACAATTCGAGCCAATTGAGAAGGATATTCTTACCAGCGATGGATTTCGAGAAATGTGTGAATTGTTTGTCAATGCGAATCATCTGCCAAACGGTCAAGAAATAGAAATTCACCAAATCCGTATCAGGGCACTGGAAGAAGAAACCCAAGTAGCACCTGAAGGTGTGCACCAAGACGGTTTTGATCATATTGCAATGGTTGGTGTGGGACGCCATAACATCATCGGTGGCGACATCATGCTGTACAGCAGCCATAACCAAGCCCCATTTTTCCGTAAAGTGCTAGAAACCGGAGAGGTCGCAATCTTGGCTGATAGTAAGCTGTGGCATAACGCGTGCCCAATCCGCTCTGTTATTGATGACGAAGCGGGCCATATGGATGTATTTGTACTTACTGCTACGGATAAGCGTAATGAACTTCAATCTTAATCAGATCAGAGAGCAATTTCCGGCGTTGGCTCAATACCATAACGACAAGCCCGTGACGTTTTTTGATGGTCCAGGTGGCTCACAAGTGCCTCAACCAGTACTAGACAGCATGGTTGGGTATTTAGGTCGTTTCAACGCTAACTTAGGCGGGCATTATTTTTCTAGCCAAGTGACCGTTGACGTAATGCAAAATGCGCGTGAGTCGGCTCAGGCTCTACTTAATGCCCCTTCATCTGGCAATATTGTCTTCGGTGCCAATATGACCTCACTAACCTTTCAGCTTAGTCGCGCGATTAGTCGAGATTGGCAAGCAGGAGATGAGATCATTGTCTCCGCTTTGGATCACTATTCAAATGTATCCAGCTGGCAGCAAGCGGCAGAAGATAAAGGCGTTACGGTTCATCAAGTTCGTATCAACGAAGAAGATTGTACGCTTGATATGGAGCATTTAAGCCGCCTTCTTTCTGATAAAACGCGCCTTGTCGCTGTGACTTATGCATCGAACACGACGGGCTCTATTGTGGATGTACAGCAAGTAGTCAGCATGGCGCACAATGTTGGGGCACAAGTTTATGTGGATGCCGTCCATTATGCGCCTCATCATTTGGTTGATGTTCAAGCGTTAGGTTGTGACTTTTTAGCTTGCTCAGCTTACAAGTTTTTCGGACCACACGTTGGTATTGCTTACATAGCCGATCAGTGGCTTCACAGTATTCGCCCTTACAAAGTCGAGCCTGCCACTAATATAGGCCCTGGTCGATTTGAAACAGGAACGCAAAGTTTTGAAGGTCTTGCTGGTGTCGTTTCTGCGGTTGAGTATCTGGCTCAATTTGGTGAAGTCGGTTTACCTCTTCGCCAACGATTGGAGCAAAGCTACCAACTGTATGAACAACATGAGCAGCGCTTGAGTGAGCGTTTCTTGCAGCGTTTGAATGCATTAGATGGTGTCAATCTATTCGGTATCGCAAAGGAAGATAGCCAACTCCGCACGCCAACTTTTGCGCTAACGTTTGACCGATATTCTCCAGAGTTCATCGCGAAAACACTGGGTGAACATAACATTTGTGTATGGAATGGTCACTTTTATGCGTTGGGCTTAGTTCGTCAACTTGGTTTAGAAGAATCGGGTGGTGTAGTGCGAATTGGTTGTATGCATTACAACACAATAGAAGAAGTCGATATGTTATTCGATGTGCTAGAAAGCATCCTTGACGCATAACTAACGATTTCTTCCTAATAGAAAAACAAAAGCTCGAGTCAAAATCGAGCTTTTTTCATTTTTATTTGAATCAACGCGTTCTGCAAGCGATTACTCACTAACTTCAACTTCATAGGAAGTGAATTTTCTTACATTAATAACGCCGGTATCAAAGATGAGGTATTGACCTTTGATGCCTTGCAAAGTGCCAGTAACAACCGGGTTTTTATCGAAGTTATGCGAAGTGATCTTCGTTGGGTGCTGTTGTACCGGGTAGCTAAGGTCGGTAATGCTTTCGTTTAATACTTCAATGGCATCTTCGCCGAATTGCTGTTTTATCTCGGCAATTTTCTCTTCGACTAAAGGCAATAGCTCAGCAAAACGGTCCTGCAATGCCATAGGTTCACCGTCACCTTTTAGCAGTGTGCGCCAATTGGTCTTGTCTGCGATATGTTTCGCCAGTTCAACTTCAATTAAACCGGAGATATGGCGAGTTTTTACTTTAAAAATTGGCAAGCCCTGAGTCGCGCCTTGGTCAATCCAACGAGTCGGGATTTGAGTATGACGAGTAATACCAACTTTTAAGCTGGATGTGTTGGACAGGTAGACAAAGTGATCCACCATGCAATTCTCTTCACCCCATTGTGGTTCGCGACAAGTCCCTTGATCGTAGTGGCAGGTCTCTGGCTTCATGATACACATGTCGCAGCTTGCTAGCTTTTTCATGCATACAAAACAGTGGCCTTGCGAATAACTCTTTTTCGTTTTCTTTCCACATGAGCAACAAAAAATATTGCCAGTGTGAGTCAGTGTGAGCGTTTTACCCAGAAAAGGAGTTAAGTCGATTTCTTCCTCACCGACAGGAAGACGGTAGTTGACGGCACCGTCCAGAGAAGCACGCATTTTGTTTAGCGTGCCAGTTGCAATTAATGACATGACATTACTCATTATTGTGTTTTTGCACAGTATATACTGAAGTGGAGAAGAGATGCAGGGTTGACAGGAGCTTTAAAGTAAATGTCTTGCACTAAATTATTATGCATCGTGTTTTATTTTCTAAAAATTATGGCTGTGAAATGCTTCGCAAATAGAAGTTGGGCTGCACTTTTTAGAAATTTTAAAACGTGATAACGGTTCAAAATCCGTTACCATGTGTCGAAACTAAGAATTGAATGAAAAAGCGATTTTATTTCTTGATAAATCACCTTGATTTCATTTTTGAAATTATTGAACCCCACGTATTGTATAATCTCAGCAGGTCACTTGCCCATGAAGTGGATCCATAACTTTATCTTTGCTCTTTCTATTTGCACTATCAGTTTGGTTGCCCTTTATAGTGTGCTTGGCGATACGCGAAAGCTGACCATTACACCTGAGCATTTCAATATCTATGCAACTAAAGATGCCAGTGAAGGAGGTGTGAGTGAGGCAGATATCACATACGATCGGCAAAGCCTAGTCCTTAGCTGTGAACTAAAGCAGAGCTCGTATGCTTGGCCTTACTGCGGAATCTCGGTTTATACCGATTCAGCAACGCCAACACAGGGTATTGACCTTTCCAACTACCATACGATTCGATTGAAGGTGCGATATGAAGAGGCAGGAATAGGGGCTAACCCTAGCCACGACCTACGTTTGTATCTTCGCAATTATAATTCTGAGTATTCCAAGCCGGACGACGAGTACACCATTAAATATAATGGCATGCAGTTTTCTCCGTCGGGTTCGAGCGATATTGTCGAAATTCCGATTAAAAATCTTCAGGTGATGACCTGGTGGTTAGCAGATAACGGAGTCGCGATTGAGCACTCTGCACCTGAATTTTCAAACATCACACGTATTGATATTGCAACTGGGTCTGGTGCGGCACTTGGTAAACATAGAATTGTGATTGATAAAATTGAGTTTGAAGGCGCTTACCTTGCGCAAGAAACATTGTTGTATGCATTATTACTCTCTTGGATGGCGCTTGGACTGGCTTTTTCACTGCATGAGTTACGAAAAAATAGAGTGGCTTATGAAAAAGCGCAAAAGCGTCACCGTCATTTGGAAAAGGTGAATGATACTTTGCGAGCTCAAAACTATGAGTTTGCAGAGCTAGCGCATCGAGATGCTTTGACGGGCGCGATGAACCGATATGCTGTGCAACACTGGCTGGAACAACAATCTCGTCAGGTTCGCTGGGGGCATAACACCTTCAGTATTCTCTATTTGGACTTGGATAAGTTTAAAAAGGTGAACGACAAATTTGGGCACCAAATGGGGGATGACATATTGCGCGAATTTGTCATGGTGGTAGCGACTTCTATTTACTCAGACGATCGACTCGTTCGTTGGGGCGGCGAAGAGTTTGTCGTATTTTGCCCTGATACCAATATTGAACAAGCGTTAGAGAAGGCAGAAATGATTCGCAAAAATGTGGAGGATCATTTGTGGGTGCACGGTGAATCATTAACTTGCAGTATTGGCGTTGCCCAAATGCAGAATGAACGCGTCTCAGAAACCATGGCGAGAGCTGACGAAGTGCTGTATCAGGCGAAGCGCAATGGTCGCAACCGAGTGGAAGCTCATTATGGTTTACTTGCTTGCGAAAAGAAGCAAGCCTGATAGCCGTTCACTAAAAGGAAAGAAAAAAGGTGGCCAACTGGCCACCAAGAGGGAAACTGCTGAACACCACTTAGGGGGGAAGTTTGGGTTATCGATACGATTACCGTGAGCAGCAGTGTAGTGCTAATCGAACTTGCTATTTTTACCAGAACAACCAAGCGAAAAGCGTTAGTGCAGCAATACAGGCAATGTTTAATACGAAACCAATTCGCATCATTTCTTTTTGCTTGATATGACCCGTACCGAACACAATCGCGTTTGGAGGTGTTGCAACAGGTAACATAAATGCACAAGATGCAGCGACGGCAATCAGTGCAGAGAGAATAACCGGAGACATGCCTAAGGCTTCTGCAATGGTCGCAAATACAGGGACAAGTAGCGCAGCACTGGCGGTGTTACTCGCAAACTCAGTTAAGAAGACAACAAAAGCAACCACTGCAAGAATCGTTAAGAGAATACCGGCTTGCTCAAGGAAGCCTGACAAGCTATGAGCCAAAAATACGCTTGTTCCGGTTGCTTTTAGGACGTTACTCAGACAGATACCACCACCAAATAGGATTAACACACCCCAGTCGGTTGTTTTCTCAATATCTTTCCACTCGACGGCGCGAGAAGCACCAAGTAGAAGGATGGCGCCAATGGCTACAAGAGTATCGAACTTCGCGAAGCCACCCAGCATAGCGTTAATAGGCTTACTGAATATCCACAAAGTTACGGTCAGTAAGAAAATCGCCAACGTAATCATTTTGCCGTTTGTCCATTCGACTGGTTGATGGTCAAGGTCAAACTTGTGGCTAAGGTCAGGCTTAGTCATCGTGTACAATACGAGGATAGCGATTGGCATTAATACTAGGGAAATAGGTACACCAAACTTCATCCATTCAGTGAAGCTAAGGCCAACTTCAGCTGCTGCAATTGCGTTTGGTGGGCTACCAACCAGTGTTGCAATACCACCAATTGAAGCACTGTAAGCGATACCGAGTAGAACAAACAAAAAGGTGTTGTGGTTTTTCTTGGCGTCTAGCTTTGTCATCACACCCAGCACAAGCGGTAACATCATCGCGGCGGTGGCGGTGTTTGAAATCCACATTGACAGGCCAGCACTCACACCAAATAGCATGAATACAGCGACAGACATTTTTCCTCTTGCCAGCAATAGTACTTTATCTGCAATAGCTTGATCTAACTTTTGTTTATGTAGAGCCGCAGCTAGTGCAAAACCACCCAAAAATAGAAAAATGATGGAGTTGGAAAAGTTATTCAGTGCGGCTTGAGTGTTGAACACACCCAAAAATACCGCAAGTAGTGGTATGAGCAGCGCAGTAATGCTGACGTGAATCGCTTCGGTTAGCCACAAAATAGCAACAAAAACTAAGATGCTCAGGCCGGTTACTACTTGTGGTTCAAAGGGTAAGGTATTAAACAAGATAATGAACAATAGGATATTCGCGTTCAAAATCATGCTGTTGCGAGTGAAGAACCAATTCTTCAATGTCACAGCGAGTGCGGTCATGGGTAGTGCTCCTTTTGCATTGCCTTTTGTCGGTTTTTTTATGGCAAAGTAACTGACTTGTAGTTATTTATTGATGAAATGTTACTTTGAATGCGAAAAAGAGTTTTGCCTGAATCGTAGAGCAAATTAGAAAGTGTGATGTTGAGAATTGGAAATGGGTAGAAAACTACCCATTTGTTTTATAGAAATGTTACTAGGCTTGTGAGCCACGTTATTCCTCTATTCGACGGGGACTTGAAGAGGCTCGTTAGCTGCTTTATTTGGCTCTTTTACTGCGACGATAGGTTCTTGAGGGCCAAGAAACTTAGGCTGCGTATTGATAATGTACAGGTCTAAAAACGCTTTCACACGGGCTAGCAGTTCTCGAACACGCATCGATGTTTTTTGCTTGTTGGCCGTCGGCCCTGCTACCGCGAGACACTGCGCATCAATGCTGTAAGCATCAGCGATGAACAGTGCGCGTTCGCAGTGAAAGCGTTGAGTCACAATCAGAAATCGCTCCGAAGCAAAAATTTTTTTTGCTCGTACAATCGAATCTAAGGTACGAAAGCCAGCATAATCAAGGTGAATCACTTCTTCAGGCACGCCTGCTTTAAGTAAGTCGCGTTTCATTGTCCACGGTTCGTTGTATGAACGGTGGGCGTTATCACCACTCAATAAAAACTGTTTTACTTTGCCTTGGTTGTAAAGCTCAATCGCCGCATTAATGCGATGAGTGTAGTAAGTGTTGAGGATCTTTCCGATGTATTTACTGGTACCAAGAACTACGGCAACCTCATGTTGAGGGATTTGCTCGTATTCAGTGAAAATGCTCTCTTTGGCTTGTAAAACCACCCACCGGTCGATGGCTATAACAGAAACAAGCAGACTAAGTGCAGAGATCGACAAAATCAAAGCAAATCGCTTCCAGGAAAATTTCAGCTTCCACTTTGATCTTATGCGAGAAAACAACAAAACGTTTTATATCCTTAACTAAAAATGTAGTTCTCATCATATCTGATAGAAACAAAAAGAGAGAAGCCCATTTATGCCAAAATCTGGTTAGGATGATAAAAAAATAAAAGCCCCTACATGGTAGGGGCTAATTATTAAACGAATTGTCTCAAGCTTAGAACGCAGTGCGTTTGTAACGGCGGTAAACAGGTTGCCAGAACGACTGTTCAATCGCCACGTTCAATGCTTCATCAGTAATTTCTAATGCGACACCTTGTTCAATTGCCTTTTTACCAACGGCGAATGCGATTTTTTTCGACACTAAGTGGATTTCTTCCAGTGGTGGAAGTAGAGCCCCACGACCGTTGATTGCTAGAGGAGAACATGTTGCGAGCGCGCGGCTTGATTCCATTAGCATCTCGTCAGTGACACGTTTTGCATTGACAGCAAGTACACCAAGGCCAATGCCTGGGAAGATGTAGCTGTTGTTACATTGTGCAATAGGGTAAGTGCGACCTTCATGAACCACTGGCTCAAATGGGCTACCTGTTGCAACCAGTGCTTCACCATTTGTCCAACGAATGATGTCGTTCGGTGTCGCTTCCACGCGGCTTGTTGGGTTCGACAGTGGGAAGACAATCGGACGCTTACAGTGTTTATGCATTTCTTCGATGACTTCTTGGCTAAATAGGCCAGGCGCACCAGAAACACCAATTAATACCGTTGGCTTGGCGTTACGCATAACATCGAGTAGTGAGAAGCCATTTCCTTCATTTTCCCACTCTTTCGTATTGGTATGCTTTTGCACCAAGCGTTGTTGGAAATCAAGAAGGTTAGGCATGCCTTCTTGTAACAGACCCCAACGGTCAACCATGTAAACTTGTGAGCGAGCTTGCTCGTCAGAAATTCCTTCCGATACCATTTGTGCGATGATCGCTTCTGCGATACCACAACCAGCAGACCCTGCGCCTAGGAAGGTAATACGTTGTTTAGAAAGCTGAGTTCCTGCTGCTTTACAAGCTGCAAGTAGGGAACCAACAGTAACAGCTGCAGTACCCTGAATATCATCATTGAAGCAACACACGCGGTCTTTGTAACGCTCTAGAAGAGGCATCGCATTTTTCTGAGCAAAGTCTTCGAACTGGATCAAAGCATCAGGCCAACGGCGCTGTACCGCTTGGATAAACTCTTCTACAAATGCATCGTATTCTGCACCCGTAATACGAGGATGACGCCAACCCATGTACATCGGATCAGCTAAGCGTTGCGGGTTATTGGTACCCACATCAAGAACGATTGGTAGCGTGTAAGCAGGGCTGATACCACCACACGCGGTATATAGTGACAGTTTACCGATTGGAATACCCATGCCGCCGATACCTTGGTCACCCAAGCCAAGGATACGTTCGCCATCTGTCACAACAATCACTTTAACGTTGTGGTTTGCTGCGTTGTTCAGCAAGTCGTCAATACGGTCACGGTTCGGGTATGAAATGAACAGACCGCGACCACGACGGTAAATGTTAGAGAAGTTTTCACATGCTGCGCCAACAGTCGGCGTGTAGATGATAGGCATCATCTCAGAAATGTGATTTTGCACTAGGCGGTAATACAATGTTTCGTTGGTGTCTTGGATGTTACGCAGATAAATGTGCTTATCCATATCGCTTTCGAAACTTTTGTATTGCTGGTAGGCACGTTCCACCTGCTCTTGGATAGTTTCGGTCGACTCTGGAAGCAGACCTTCTAAGTTGAATGAACTACGTTCTTCAGCAGAGAATGCACTGCCTTTGTTCAAAAGAGGGGTTGCTAAAAGAGCCGGACCCGCATATGGAATATATAGTGGGCGTTTATCGTTGTTCATTGGGTGCCTTATGTAGGGTTGAAGGATGCGCACCAAATTTTAACGGGTTCACTATTTAGTTGTAAACATGCGTTGATGCACATCAATGTAATGTCGCAAAAAAATTCAGATACCGACGAAAATATCGGCAATATTGGTTGTTTAGAGATACCTAAAGCAGGATTTTTTTACTTGGGTATAATGTTTTGCATCATCAAATCAAATCCAATTTCTATGTTTCAACTACCTATCGACAGCCTGCAAGCCGAGTTTGACCATCATGTAAGCCTTAACCATCTTGTGGTGGAAGCCGAAACCGGGTCGGGTAAATCTACCCGCTTGCCCATGTGGGCGGCAAAACACGGACGCGTTCTGGTTATTGAACCACGTCGAATTGCTTGTACCTCGCTGGCTGAATTTCTTGCGGAGCAATCTGGAGGGCCAATAGGTCGCAAAGTCGGTTACGCGATCAAGCTTCATGCCTACTTTGATGAAAAAACCGAAGTTGTATTTGTGACTCCGGGGGTTGCACTGCGTTGGTTTTCGGAAAACAAGCTAGCAGACTTTGATGTCGTGATAGTGGACGAATTTCACGAGCGACGCTGGGATATTGATCTATTAACCGCCATTTTGAAGCAAGAAAATCAACATCGATTGATCGTCACTTCCGCTACCTTAGAAGGCGAAAAGCTTGCTCGTTACCTGAATGCTAAGCGCCTGAGTTCGGAGGGACGTTGCTTTCCAGTCACGGTGACACATCGTTCCACAGACAGCCGCTATTTACCGAACAAAAAGGGATGTGAACAGGAAGTTGTCGGAGCGGTAAAAGAAGCACTGGAAGATGAAGATGGCGATATTCTTGTTTTTCTCCCAGGACGTAAAGAGATCGCCCAATGCGCGCAGATGCTACAAAGCAGCAGTGATGTCATGGTGGTTAAACTTCATGCCTCGGTCAGTGATGAAGAACGACATCGTGCGCTGACGGTACAAAAGCAACGGAAAGTCGTATTGGCAACCAACGTCGCGGAAACCTCTCTGACCATTCCTAATATCCGTGTGGTAATCGATAGTGGTTTAGAGCGCAGAACTGTACAACGAAATGGACGTACAGCACTGACATTAACCAACATTTCTAAGGCCAGTGCCGCGCAGCGAATGGGGCGAGCAGGTCGCGTTACCGAAGGGGCTTGTATTCGTCTATATGGTGAGCACGCGCCTTTAGAGTTGGTGACACCTCCAGAATTACACAGAGAAGAGCTCGTCGAGCCCATGCTGGCAGCGGCTTGTTGTGGGTACCGTCTTTCAACACTCGATTTTCTCGACTCAATTCCTCCAAAGTCGCTAGAGGCATCTCATTCGACGTTGTTATCTATGGAAGCGATTGATGAGGATGGCAATGTCACGCAGCATGGTAGAAAAGTATATCCACTACCCATTGATGCACTGTTTGCCGATCTCGTTACCAGAATTCAAGCGAAGCCAGAGAAGGAAGCAATGATTGATTTGGCTGCCGCCTTATCTGTGCCTGCGCAGCTCTATCAGCGACAAAGTGGTGAAGTTGCTGAGCTTCTATCTCAAGAGGAGCCATACGGATGTGATGTCTCTTTGTTGATCCGTTTGGTTCGGGGGGAGCGACTTCCGGGCATTGTCATTGATGCCAGCGCACTCGAAGAGGCACAAGGTTTAGCGAAACAAATGCGAGAAGTATTTGAATTACCGGAACTTGACGTTGCCTCTCGATATAAACGTGAAGCGCTCTTTTTCTCCATCGCCTCATTGCACCCTGAGCTTGTGTTTGTCCGACGAGCTCGTCGAAGGGATGCTCTAGGAAATGGCGTAGTCGAGATGCTGGTTGGGCGTAACAGCCGCTTTCCTGATAAAGAAGAAGCGGCCATCGTGCTAGATAGCCATAGCGTGCCAGGACGAGGCGTTAAGCAAACACTGAACCTCGCATCGGTTATGATGCCTATCCCGCTGACATTATTACGCGAACTTGAGCTAGGGGAGTGGCAACAAGGTGAGACGAATTATGAAGAGGAGACCCCAAGAGCAACGATGCATTTGGTCTACGCCGGACGAACAATCTGTACTGAACATCAAGCGTTAAAAGGTGATGTTGCTGTTCAGTCTATTGTCGAAATGATAGAAGACGAGACACTGTTACCAGGATTTGCTTCTCAAAGAAAACAACAAATCCAACACTGGAAACTCTACAACGCATTGGGCCTTAATGTCGAAGGAGAAGAGGTTAACGACTTGGCCTCCTTGACATTTTCTAGCTGGTTAAAGGATCAGTTGGAAACATTAGGCGTTGAAAATGTCGATGATATGGCGTTGTTTGAACCGGAAGACTTAACATTTAACGGTGTTCCAGAATGGGAATACGACGATTTCACGGAGCAGTACCCTTTAGAACTTTCGCTGCCAGAACTCCAACTGGATGTTGAGTATTACGCGTCTCGCAAGCTAGTACAGGTCGTTTATCGAGAGGGAAACCGTAAGGGAGACCCGAAGCGTTGGGAGCTGCCACGTTGGGCTGGTTGGAAGATACAGTATAAAAAGGCCAGTCGAGTGATTGATGTAAAGTAGGTCGGCGGATGACGTTGTGACAAGAATTGATATTTTCTTGGTGAATCTATAATGATTTCATATTGATAGCGTTACTTGCGTGTTGTTTTTAGTTTCTTAATTGAAATATTAATCAATTGAATGCTTATATATGGCGAAGCTGTACATCAGTTGTTACAAAGCTGGTTTTAATATTTCCTTTTGTATGTAAATTAGGGCATAAAAGACGAATGTTTTATATCCCATTGCTATATCAAAACAGTTGAACGATATTTGGTATATCTCATTTTCGAGTGTCGGGGGCATAGAATGGATCAACAAGGAAAGACGTGCATTGAATTCGACTACACTAGCTTTTTAGGAGCGACAGGTAGTAAAAAATGGACCTTTTTAGAGGCATTTGCCACCATCGCGCCTATTTTCGGTTTGATGTGGAAACAGAACATTGCGGAATTGCGCAAGCCTGAAGATCGGTTGTGGGATGCCGCATTAAAATCGATGTCTTCTCGTAAAAGTGATGAATCCAATTTGGTCCGCTTAACCCAGCTAGCTAAACATGAAGGGATCAATGAATTGCGAGTCGTTATGCCATATTCGCTCGATGTTCAGCAAATCGAGTACATAGAATCTCGCAGTCAGTTGAAGGTGGACACGTCAGAACAAGATGTTCTTAACATCAAGTTTTAGGCTGAGTATTTCCACTTCATCGATGTACTACTTAACAATAGTGCAATGAAAAGCGACCTCAAAGTAGGTCGCTTTTTTATTTTGAGGTTTTTGTCACAGGTCTTAGGAAATGTGATGAATATAGAGTATTTGCACTTAAATTAACAAAAATGTAACGTTTGGAAATGCAATTGTCATAACTAGCTTCTAACTTTGTGTTTTTAGGACAAATTACCGACTAAGTGGTTGGTACTGTAAGTTCGAATTAACGTCCCTTATTGGCATACAAGGATGATCGAGTCACCACGTCATTTGGGCATAAAAACAAACACAATAAGAAAGGAAGTCAATATGTCTTTGTCTCGTCGAGACTTTATGAAAGCTGCCTCTTCAACGGCGATTGTTACCGGGCTGGTGGGCTGTGGTAGCGATGCTAGTGAATCTGCTGCGGTTACCTTTGAGCACGGGGTGGCGAGTGGAGATCCTACTCAAACACAAGTAATCATTTGGACTCGTGTTACGACCTCAGCAAGCTACGCAGATGTAAGCTGGCAAGTTTCATCTAACGAAATTTTTACTGATATCGTACAAAGTGGCACTTTCGCTACAGATACGAGCCGAGATTTCACGGTAAAAGTCGATGTTCCAAATCTCAACGCAAATTCTCGCTACTACTATCGATTCATGGTTGGAGATGTCACTAGCGAAGTCGGGCAAACTCAAACATTACCAGAGGGTGGTGTAGAAAAGGCATCCATGGCGGTTGTTTCTTGCGCAAACTATCCTGCTGGTTATTTCCATGTGTATCGAGAGATCTTAAATCAACATGAGCAAGAACCGTTTGATGTGGTACTTCATCTCGGTGATTACATTTATGAGTATGGGGCTGTTGGCTACGCTAGTGAAGATGCTGAGGCACTAGGGCGAGAGCCAAGCAAAGGCACGGAATGCATTACCTTAGATGATTACCGAAAACGGTATGCGCAATATCGCCAAGATGCTGATCTGCAAGCGTTACATGCGAGCCTACCAATGATTGCAGTCTGGGATGACCATGAGCTTGCAAATGATAGTTGGAAAAATGGTGCGGAAAACCATCAAGAAGAGGAAGGCAGCTTTAATGATCGTCGTGCAGCTGCGGCTGCCGCGTGGACAGAATGGTTGCCCGTTCGTGAAAACACTTTCTCAAACATGCTGATTTACCGTCAGTTTTCGTTTGGAAGTTTAGTCAATTTGATGATGCTCGACACGCGACTTGTGGGGCGTGATAAACCGTTGGATTATTTCTCGCTCAGCTCACCAACGATGGAAGCGATTGGCGGTTTAGTTGCTCAGTCGCGCAGTCAAGACCGAGAGCTGTTAGGCGGTGACCAACTCGCTTGGCTGATGGATGCGTTCAGTACGCACGACGCAACTTGGAATGTGCTAGGGCAACAAGTGTTAATGTCTCGTATGGAGTTGCCAAGTTCGGTTATGACCGCGATGTTTCAATTGTTTACTGCCACTGAAGAACAAAAAACAGAGGCGTTATTAGCGGTAAACTCTGCGATTACGGGTTATCTCTCTGACCCAAGTTTAGATACCATTGCTTTGCCATATAACCTAGATGCATGGGATGGTTACTACGTTGAGCGAGAGAAAGTTTATCAACTGGCCAAAGCCAGCAGTGGTAACTTTGTCTGCTTGGCAGGAGATACGCACAACGCATGGGCAAGTGAGCTTAAAGACATATCTAAGCATCCTATCGGGGTAGAGTTTGCGACTAGCTCTGTGAGTTCCCCTGGGTTAGAGGCCTACCTCGCGTTAGACCCTGTTGCGATCGCTCAAATGGAATACACGCTGCCGCACTTAGTGTCAGAATTACAGTGGGCAGACATCAAACAGCGTGGCTTTATGCGCGTTACTTTTACGCCCGACAAGGCAGAGTCGACCTGGTATTTCGTATCAACGATTAAAGACAAAACATATCAGGTGACGACCAAGTCAGCCTCTACAACAGATGGCACTACGTTAAATATCGGCTAAGGTGAGCCTAATACGAAAAAAGTCCGCAGGCTAGTGCGGACTTTTTATTGGAAAGCGTTTAGCAATCGAGCGACAGTGCTAGTCAATCAATCCGTATTCTTTGCTCAGAACCTCGATGATTTCCGCTTTCGGATTCTCACTCAAATGAATCGGCTTGCCTGTAATCTTCTCGGCAATACCAATGTAAGTGCTCGAAATCGCCATCAAAGATTCGACGGGCAAAGCATTATCACGAGCGAGAGCTTCGCGCTCAGGCATACGTTCTTTGTTTAGCAAGATATCTGGGTCAGGGAAGTGGTTAAGTAGGAACTGGCGGAAACCTTCTTTTGAGTTCTCTACGATGTGACCTGCTTGGTACTCTTTAGCATCCCATATACGAGACGAGTCTGGTGTACCCACTTCATCCATGTAAATCAGCTTTTCATTGCCAGCAGCATCATGAACATAACCAAATTCGAATTTGGTATCGACAAAGATTTGGTCGATTTCTTCTAATGCTTGGCTGATAACGTTAAAGCCTTCTTTCAGCAATTTTTCGTAGAGTGCGATATCGTCAGCGCTTGAGAAGTTAAATGCTTCGTAGTTGTCTACGATGTTTTGACGAGTAATATTTACGTCATCCGCTTCTGGCACACCGGGAATGCCTTTTAGAATGCCTTTTGTGGATGGGGTCATTAGCAATTCTGGAAGTGCTTTGTCTTTTTCTAACCCTTCAGGAAGTTGGATTCCACAAAACTCTCGTTCGCCATTTGCGTAAGCGCGCCACATCGAACCCGTGATGTATTTGCGGCAGATGGCTTCGATTTTTACCGGTTTGGCTTTTTGTACAATCCAAACAAAAGGGTGAGGAATGTCTAGAATATGGCTATCTGCTAAGCCATTTTCTTTGAACAGTTTGAACCAGTGATTAGAAATCGCATTAAGCGCCGCCCCTTTACCCGGGACACCATTAAGACCACCTTCAGCATGCCAAATACAATCGAATGCAGAGATTCGGTCGCTAATCACCATGATAGCCAAAGGCGCATCTGGAGCGACATTGTATCCTTTTTCTTTGATCAGTCGGGTGCTGTCTTCTTCAGTTAACCAGTAAACTGAACGAACTTTTCCACTATGAACGGGTTTATGGGTGCGAATTGGCAGGTCGTCATTGACGGCAAGTACTTGATTAGCAAGGCTCATTGCGACATTCCTATCATCTTAATCAAACGTCAGAAAGAGAAGATATTCAGCAAAATGTGGGCGCTGAATAAATCGAATGTGGGCATCATACCAGAACTATTTTAACTCGCCAGAGAAAAAGCAAACGTTTGCCTGTTTTCTTTAATACTAAAAAAGCCCCCTTAAAAAGGAGGCGAGATGCAGGATAGATAACGTCGAACTTATTAGTGGTACTTATTAACTCTGCCTTCGACGAAAAAGACTTCACACTGATAGCGCTGCGCCACGTCGCGCAACATAGATTGATTCATAAGTGCAATTTTATTGGATGCGACAACAGCACTGGCATTACCTGATCGGATGGCTTTTATCACGATCTCGACTTCTGAAAGCTGTTGAGAGGGCTTCATTTGAATAACGTTTTTACAGCAAATATTAGAAGCAGTGAGTTGTTCAAAGTCTGGACGAGGGCAGTCTGCTGTAAACAAAATCCATTGTTTCTGCTGCGATAAAACAGCCAGCTTAGATAGAAGCTGATCCGAAACGGCCATGGGCTTAGTTGCTTGTGCCAATACGTTGTAACGAGAGTATGTATGAGATTGACTTTGTAACTGCATCTTACTGTTCCTTTATACATGCTGTATGTGTATACAGTAGTTTGTTTTGGTGACCTGATCAACCAGTTTCTCAAAAGTTATTTGCGGTTTTTTGAGAAGGAAATAAAAGGATTTGATTCTAAGTAATTGAATTTATGTGGTTGTTTTTCATTTTTGATATGTCTAACATCAATTTAAAAATGTGAGGTGAGTAGAAAACTGGACGAGAGACATACAGGGGTTTACTACTGTATATACAGGTGTTTTTCACGGACAATGGTTTGTATACAGTGGGAGAGGGCTGATAACCGATGCGACGTGCTATGTAAGATAGGAGGGAATACGAGATAGAGATTGGAAATAGGGCTTGGCCGATCAAAAAAGCGCCTTAAAAGGCGCCTTTGAAAATCAGTTCCGTTGATTCCGTCTTGCTTAGCTCGCTCGTTGCAAGCGTTCGCGCATTTGTAATTCGCCTTGGTTAAATAGGCGCACGTCGATTTTCGCCATATCGTAGCAAGCTTTACATGAGTAGTGGTGCTTGCCATCTAAATAATCGTGACGAGTTACAAGGCTAGGTTTTTTACACCAATCACAGGTGCCTTCTTCAGTGAACATTGATTTTCTCCCCACCTAGATTAATTTGAGTCGTTAGGTGTTATTTTGCGCCGGGTATTATGGCATAAAAGCGCGACTTAAGTTAAATGTCTGTTAATTTGTTTGAGAGGGAGATCGATTGCGGCGCTTGATTATATAGGTCTAAAAGCATGCTAGCCAAAGTATCCTGACCTATTTTTACTGTTTTGTAACATTTTGTGAGACGAGCTTAAAGGCATGATTGAGTCGCTTCATTTCTTCTTCACTGCCCCTTGTGTCAGGATGATAAAGCTTTGATAACTGTCTATAGCGTAGCTTGATTGCTTGTAAATCAGGGATGGTTTGTGGTGTGTAGCCAAACATAGCACACGCGACGCTTAGCTTATGGTTTTCTGCCTGAGTTTTGGATTTCTTAAATTCTCTGAATACTTTCTCTAACTGACGCTTCAGTTGCTTGTTCGTAAACTCTAGCTCTTTTATTTTTTCCGCCATTCGTTGATTTTGGCTTTCCCCTTTGGCTTCACGCGCTTTTCTATTCTGCTTGAGTTTTTTGATCACGAGGAAACTTAAGCCGCTGATGATGAGTATCGCCGCTAGCCAAATCAGCCATAGAAACGGCGAGTGTTCTACTTTGGGGTTTGCAACTGTGCTTTTCTCTTCCTGTGCTTGCTCCGCCTTTTTATCGAGCGACTTTATTTGCGAGACTTGTTTAGCTCGCAGTTGGTTGAAGCGCTGCTCTAACAGTTGATTATAAGCCTGTTCTGCTGCTGGATTATGCTGAGAAGCCATTTGATACAAAGCTTCAGTCAATTGAGATGCTGTGACCTTATCTTGATTGCGCTGAATAAAGTTAGCGAGAAGAAAGCCCCGATCGGTTGGGTCATTGAGTGCGATAGAGGTTAGCCAATATAACGCTTGTGTTTCATTTTTTTCGCCATTTATCCCTTTAGCAAAGTCGTTCGCGAGCTGTTTTTGCGCAGGGAGGTAACCTTGGTTGGCGGATTGCTCTAGCCAGTAACGCGTTTCTGGTGAGGCTTCAGCTTCGTTTGATGCCAATAATTGTTGTGCGTACTCGTATTGTTCGATGGGGTCATTTGGAGCTCGAGAGGCAAGTGAGTAGCCAGAAAAGCTGAGGCTAAATAAGCAGAGTAGGGCAGACGTTTTGACAGACATTAATATGTCAGGCCTAACGATAATGGTTAGGCCTGCTCCGGTAATTTTTTATTATTACCGTTATGGTGCAACCAAATTACTTCAGTGGCAAGATCTGGATTTCAACACGACGGTTGCACGCACGACCTTCAGAAGTTTGGTTTGAGCAAATTGGGTTACGTTCGCCGTAGCCGCGTGCAATTGCACGACCAGGTGCAACGTTTTGAGATACTAGGAATTGACGTACGGACTCTGCACGGCGCTCTGACAACGTTTGGTTGTATGACTCACTGCCTGTGCTATCCGTGTAACCGTCAATAACGAGACTGGTATCTGGGTACTCAACTAGGATGCGAGCAACACCACGTAGAGTATTATGGATGCTAGCATCAAGCTGGTAAGAGCTTGAAGAGAAGCCGATACCGTTTTCCATACGCAGTAAAAGCTGATTTTCACCAACACGCTGAACTTGTACGCCAGAGTTTAGCAAAGCGCGACGTAACTCCGCTTCTTGTTGGTCAAAGTAGTAACCAACGCCAGCGCCAGTCGCTCCGCCTGCGGCTGCACCAATGAGTGCATGCTGACGACGTTCTTTAGCATCATCACCCGTTGCTAGGCCGATTGCTGCGCCAGCGATCGCACCAATAAGCGCGCCTTGCGTGGTGGAGTTAGTTTCGTATTCACCCGTTGTTGCATTTTGGCGTTGAGTGGCTTGACAGCCAGTAAGAGCTAGCACTAGAGCTAGTGCAATAGGCATCTTTTTCAAGGGAAAATCTCCGTATAAAACTGAGGCGAAACCATGCCTCATAATGGGATGCGAATTATGAATAAACAAGCATTAATATTTGTTATGAGAAAGTAAGATTGATAAGAGTTTCTGTAAGAAAATTCCTACCAATACTGCCAAAGCTCTCAAAGTAAGCCCCATCGACATCGAAGTCATTGCTGCTTATGTGAATCCTTTACTATTCTGGCTATTTCGATGAATCGCCCAACATTTTGCGTGCTTGTTCGCCGCCCACTCCACGGTTAACTGAAACCTTTCTACCTTTCTTTAAGCCCACTTCGTAGTCTTCAGTTAGGTTTTTCATTGCTTCTTTCAATTGCTTCTTGAACGTTTCGCGGTCAATGTTTTGGAATTCTTTATCAATATAGTCATTAATTTTATTGGCCGACTCTTCATCTGGAGAAATAATTGGCAATTTTTCAATCGCGCCTTCCACCCAGCCAGATACAAATGAGTTCACACGGCGAGTCACTTCCTGAGAAGAGGTGCCGGTGCCAGCAAAGCTGTTTCGGAATTGTCCGGTACTTTCGTTCATCTCGCGATAAACAATATCGAAAGCAAATGCAGCAAAAATAGCGCGATCTGCTTCACCGATAAATTCGACACGTTTGAGCCCTTTGTGATTCAACAATACTGCTTCGACACCGAATTTTGTGTTAATGCCGCGAATCACTCGCAATATGGTAGAACTGATGTTCGCTGGTAGCAGATGAGAAGATTGTGTTTTTCCCATTCTGATGAACTCAATATCGTCTTTATCGAGACCATATTTAAGCATGAGGCGATGTGCCATTTTGATAGCATTGGCAGCCTCATTAACATTAGCGGAATTGCCCAGTTCTAAGCACTTGGCGATTTTTTTCAGAGCTTTTTGTTTATCCATCGACAACCAGTAACGAAAGCAGAAAATTTATGAAGTCAGACATATTACCTTTTTTGACATAAAAACGAAATACAAGGTGGGACTGAAGATAATTTCAGCACATAAAAAGAAGCCTCGCATTAAGCGAGGCTGGCGTTTTAGTTCGTCGTAATCAGTATGAAGTCGTACTTGTGTCTAAGAAGCCATTCTTCATTAAGATTCGTTAGAATTACAACCCGAGCTGGTTGAGCAAGTCATCGGCATCATCGTTTGATCCCGACGATTTAGATTCTTTCTCAGCCAACTGTTTACGTGTGGCCTCTAAAATGTCGTCTGGGTTTTCGTCTTCAGCAACTTCAAACTCTTCCAGTTGGATGAACTCAGTTTTATCCATTGCTAGTTCGAGATAGAAAATATTGTTGTTTTCGGTGGAGAACGTCACTCTGCGCGCTTGAGGGCGGTCAAGGTTGGTATCAACTTGTAAGATAACTTGCTTATTCAGCGCCAGCATTTTTGGTTGGTTTTGTGTGATGTTCGTTTGCAGGTCTTTACGAATTTTATTAGTGAAGTCTCCGACCAGTTGATTCATGAGTTCACCCAGAACATCGCCTACCTCGTCAGAAGTATGAGATATTGCCAGTTCTTCTTCTGGCATGCCCATATTACGCATGTAGTTGGTGTAGATCTCCAGTGCGGCTTTTGCCGTAAAATTAATCACAACTAGCCCGGTAAATCCGCCATCAAACAGAACAAAACAGCCAAAATCTGGTTTGAGGCTAGTCTTGTGGATTTTTTGCACCATTGCTGAATAATTTACTTGAGAAGATGTCGCCGAAGTAAGTACGCCAGAAACAGACTGGCAAAGTTTGAGAAGGATATCTTCAGTGGTCACAATTTTATTTTTTTTCATTCTGAAAACTCATCTAGAAACGCGATTCGTTCCCCAATGTAAGGCATCAAGCGTGAAAAAATAAAGCATAAGTTTAATTATTGTATCGAGATTCTGATTTGCTCGTCTTTTTAAATGTTGTAAAGTGACGAAATTCAAAGAATATTACTTCACTAACTCTTTTGTGGTGTTTTTTTTCGCTTAGCGCCAATTTGTATGAGAAGTGAGCAAATAATTACACAACCCGCAGCTGATCGGATCAGCGTCGTAGGGGCAGGAAGCAAATGTTACCAAGATTACACTCGCAAACTGATGTCGATCCTCTTGTTCTTAGTTTTCTGAAAGAGCTTGAGCACGCCGGATTCACTGGTGATATCGAAAGCCAATATTCAAGCCGACTAGCGGTTGCCACTGACAACAGTGTTTACCAGCAACTTCCTCAGTCTGTCGTTCATCCCAAAACGACAGAAGATGTTTCTCTCCTCGGGAAACTGAGCAATAAAGAAAAGTACGAACGAATTACCTTTTCACCTCGTGGTGGTGGCACAGGGACCAATGGTCAGTCGCTAACCAAAGGTATTGTGGTGGATATGTCTCGCCACATGAACAAAGTGCTTGAGATTAATGAGAAAGAAGGCTGGGTTCGTGTACAAACTGGTGTAGTGAAAGACCAGTTAAATGACGCTGTTCGCCCTTATGGCTACTTCTTCTCTCCAGACTTATCTACCAGTAACCGTGCAACGATTGGCGGCATGGTCAACACCGATGCTTCTGGTCAAGGTTCTCTGAAATACGGAAAAACATCCGATCATGTTTTGTCGCTACAAGCGGTGTTTGCTGATGGTTCAATTTTAGAGTCGGACTTGTCTCATGGTTACCCAAAAGAAGGCGAGTTTGCTGCCAAGGCGCTACGTGTAACGGAATCCGTATGTCGTGAAAAACGCCAGCAGATCGTGGATAAATTTCCTCCGCTCAACCGATTTTTAACGGGCTACGATTTAAAAAATGCCTTGAATGAAGACGGTGACCGTTTCGATATCACACGAGTACTTTGCGGCGCGGAAGGTTCATTGGCATTTATTACCGAAGCAAAGCTGAACCTGACGCCAATTCCGAAAGCGCGTACGTTGGTTAACGTTAAATACAACAGCTTTGATTCTGCACTGCGTAATGCACCGTTTATGGTAGAAGCGAAAGCGCTGTCTGTAGAAACCGTTGACTCAAAAGTGCTTAATCTAGCAAAGCAAGATATCGTTTGGCACACCGTGAGCGATTTACTTACCGATGTTCCAAATAAAGAGATGCTTGGCATCAATATGGTGGAATACGCAGGTCAGGACGAAGAGGAAGTTGCTGCTCAGGTTGCAGCATTGACCGCCAAGCTCGATACCATGTTGGAAACAGAAGAAGCGGGAATTATCGGCTACCAAGTTTGTAACGATGTAGCTAGCATTGGGCGTATTTACAACATGCGTAAAAAAGCGGTGGGTTTGTTAGGCGCAGCAAAAGGTCGTGCTAAACCGGTCGCATTCGCTGAAGATACCTGTGTGCCACCAGAAAACCTGGCGGACTTCATTGTAGAGTTTCGAGAACTGTTAGACAGCAAGTCTCTGAATTACGGCATGTTTGGTCACGTCGATGCTGGGGTGCTTCACGTACGTCCTGCGTTGGATTTGTGTGACCCGCACCAAGAAGCATTGATGCACGAAGTTTCTGATGAAGTGGTCAAGCTGGTGGCGAAATACGGCGGTTTGATGTGGGGTGAACACGGCAAAGGTTTCCGTTCAGAATATGGCCCTGAGTTTTTCGGCGACGAGTTGTTTACTGAACTGAGACGTGTGAAAGCGGCATTCGATCCACACAACAAAATGAACCCGGGCAAAATCTGTACACCGCTGGATAGTGATGCAGAGCTTGTCAAAGTTACCGATACCAAACGTGGTTACTATGACCGTCAGATTGACGTTCAAGTACGTGACAGCTTTAAACAAGCGATGGAATGTAACGGTAACGGTTTGTGTTTTAACTATGATACCAGCTCGCCAATGTGTCCATCGATGAAAGTAACAGCCGATCGTCGTCATTCACCAAAAGGTCGTGCAGGTTTGGTTCGTGAGTGGTTGCGTCAGCTTACTGAGCAAGGCATTGATATTCTTGACTTAGAAAAGCAAACACTAGAAAACAAAACATCAATCAAAACCATGATTGACCGCGTACGTCATTCTATCAATCGTCGTCACGAGTATGACTTCTCTCACGAAGTGTATGAAGCGATGAATGGTTGTTTGGCGTGTAAAGCGTGTGCGAGTCAGTGTCCGATTAAAGTCGATGTTCCGAGCTTTCGCTCACGCTTTTTAAACATTTATCACTCTCGTTATCAACGTCCTGCAAAAGACTATCTGGTTGCCAACATTGAGACTATGCTGCCGATGATGGCAAAAGCGCCAGGTGTCGTAAATGGCTTTTTGAAGCAGTCGTGGATGAAAAGTTTAACGGCATCTACGGTCGGGTATGTCGATGCGCCGTTGTTATCAGTACCCACCTTGAAACAACGAGTAGAGTCGCTGACAACGCCTTATGATCTGCAAGCGCTCAGTGGTTTGTCTTCGTCTGAAAAGAGCAAGCATGTTTTAATTGTTCAAGACCCATTCACTAGTTACTACGACGCTGATGTCGTTGAAGACTTCGTTAAGTTATTGAAAAAGCTGGGTATGAATCCGGTGCTTCTGCCGTTTAAGCCGAATGGTAAAGCACAACACATTAAAGGGTTTTTACGTCAGTTTAAGGACACAGCAGCCGACACAGCGAAGTTCTTGGCGATGGTAGCGGATTTGGATATCCCATTAGTTGGCGTCGATCCTGCATTGGTGCTGTGTTATCGAGATGAATACGCTGAAGTGCTTGGCAGTAAGCGAGGTAATTTCGATGTACTAACAGCCCACGAATGGCTTTACCCAAGACTAGAAGCGTTTGAAAGCGGAGAGCATAAGGCGCAGGAACCTTGGTATCTGTTTGCGCACTGTACTGAAAAAACCAAAATGCCAAATGCGGAAAAAGAGTGGGGCGCTATTTTTGCTCACTTTGGTGCAGTTTTGAATACGGTACCTGTTGGTTGCTGTGGTATGGCGGGTACGTTTGGTCATGAGGTTGATAAGTTGTCGATGTCGAAAGACATTTACAATTTAAGCTGGAAGCCAAGCTTAGATAAGTTGGATAACGAGAGATGTTTGATTACAGGCTATTCTTGCCGCAGCCAAGTTAAACGCTTTGAAGGAACGAAGCCCAAGCATCCCGTTCAGGCGCTGTTAACTTTGATATAATCACATCAAATTAAGCCCAGTTTTACTGGGCTTTTTTAGAAGCCACATACAACAATTTCAAAGGATATGAATCTTGAGAAAACTTGAACTCAAAGTCCCACCTGTTGTGGTGTTTTTGTTAGTCATACTTTTGATGTATGGACTTAAAGTTTTGACGCCGAGCATGAACATTCGAGTACCCTTTGTTGAATTTGTAGTAGGTGTATTAACTTTGTTGTCTGGTTACATGGGCATTGCTGGTGTGTATGAATTTCGCAAAGTAAAAACCACAGTAAACCCAGTAAAACCTGAAGCGGCATCTTCTGTTGTAAGAACTGGTGTGTTTGCCTTTTCACGCAACCCTATGTACACGGCATTATTGCTTCTAATCATAGCAACTGGTTTGTGGTGGCAGCACTTGAGTGTGGTGCTTTGTGGCGTGATATTTGTCAGTTATATGAATCGGTTTCAAATCAAGCCTGAGGAACGCGTTTTAGAGCGATTGTTTGGTGAAGAGTATGTGGATTATAAAAACCATGTTCGTCGTTGGCTCTAAGCATTGCGTTTAGTTTTGTTTGGATGAGACATAAAAAGAAAGCCCAACGGTCGACGTTGGGCTTTCTTTTAGTAAACACGTTTTTTGTGCGCTTCTGATAGGGCAGTCGACTAGGCTGCCTTAACGAACTTTGCTAGGAATGCATCCTTACGTTCATTAAAGCGGCGTACAAGGTCGTCAACCGCTTCTTGGTCATATGGCTTCAAGCCACTTGCAACCATGCGCTTAATACCTTTGCCAACGACTTCACCGTCTTCTTTGAACGCAAAGTTTAAGGTGACTACACCTCGTTTTCCTTCTACGTCGAATGTTGCGCCAGTGAAATCCACCTCTGGATGCGTAAGGTCTAAGCGTGAAAATTCGACTTCCATACTTTCATAAATAACTAATGGACGCTGGCAGTTGATCATCATTTGCTTCTCTTCCATAAGAGGAACCATGATGTGAGGGAAGTTCATACCAGAAAATTGCACGTAATTTGTCACTACATGCTCAATAAATGCCGGATCGTGGTTAGTTTCACCTTCACGGGACATGTGTAAGTATTCTTTACCTGCCTCGTCAACAACAGCGCTTTCTTTGTCACACTTATTTTCAATATGAAGTGCTACACCATCGTTTACCATGCCAGAGAAGTTAAAACGCATCTTTTGGCTAACGCCTTCTTTACTAAGGAGCACTGCGAAAAGTAAATCCCCAGGGACACAAAAGCGTTTGTTGTCTTCATCATGAATTGGGTTGTAGTCACCTGCGACACGTTTTGCAAAGTGGCTTGCTTGTTCGCGAGTGAACTGAAACTGGTGATTAGTGTTTGAAAAATAAGGTGTTAGAAACATAATTTTTACGTAGTAACCAAAACTGTGTGGGATTATATGCGAATATCTGCGTAGCAATGGTCCATCCAGTGAAAACTTCACCGTATCCTAACAATAAGACACTATTTCGGCGGATAAACCGTTAAAAACGCATACTTTAGCAACGCTTTTATTTGTGAAAACAATAAACAACGACCTTTTCGCTCGCCTATCTTTTAAAGTATAGCCATCAAAGTAGACTGGCGTTCATAAATAGTGCCATCAACATGTTTAATCGTATGTAAAAAGGCTCCACGCTGAACGTAGAGCCTTCAAGTCATTATCTGTTTATTCGATGAAATGCCAGTTATGCTTGGTTATTGAACACTTGGTAACAAGCTCTCTGGCATGAGCGTGTTGTGGATAGCCAGCTTAAGCAGAGTATTTGCCTGTTCAATGTCTGGAGCAAAGTAGCGATCTTTATCGTAGAACGATACTTTTTCACGCAACATTTGTTTCGCAATCTCAATACGCTCAGAGGACTTGTTTGGTGCTCTAAAGTCTAGGCCTTGTGCTGCTGAGAGGTATTCTACCGCCAGAATACCGCGAGTGTTTTCGCCCATTTCTTTCAATCTGCGAGCCGCGAATGTTGCCATTGACACGTGATCTTCTTGGTTTGCAGATGTTGGCAAGCTGTCTACTGACGCTGGGTGAGCGAGTGTTTTGTTTTCACTTGCTAACGCAGCAGAGGTCACCTGAGCAATCATGAAACCAGAGTTCACACCACCATTGTCGACTAAGAACGGTGGTAGTTTTGATAGCGCGCTATCGATAAGTAATGCCATACGACGCTCAGACAAGCTGCCGATCTCGGCAATCGCAAGTGCTAGGTTGTCGGCTGCCATTGCAACAGGCTCCGCGTGGAAGTTACCGCCAGAGATGATGTCACCATCTTCAGCAAACACCAACGGATTATCTGATACGGAGTTCGCTTCTACTTGCAATACTTCCGCCGCATTGCGGATTTGCTGTAAACACGCACCCATCACTTGAGGCTGACAGCGCAAAGAATACGGGTCTTGTACTTTTTCACAGCTAGTGTGCGAATCACCTATTTCACTCGATGTGTCCAACAAATGACGGTATGCGAGTGCTGCGTCCATTTGGCTGCGATGACCACGTACACGGTGAATGCGCGGATCGAATGGACGTCGGCTGCCGAGAGCGGCTTCAACAGACATTGCACCACAAACGGTTGCTGACGCGAAAAGGTCTTCCGCGATAAACAGGCCTTCCAATGCGAACGCTGTTGATGCCTGAGTCCCATTTAGTAGCGCTAAGCCTTCTTTTGGCGCCAGAGTGATAGGCTCTAGACCTGCGATTTTTAATGCTTCTTGCCCGGAAATGATTTTACCGTTGTGGCGAGCTTGTCCTTCTCCCAGTAATACAGTGCTCATATGGGCTAGAGGAGCTAAGTCACCTGATGCGCCAACAGAGCCCTTTTTAGGTACACAAGGGTAAACTTGTGCGTTGACTAGGTCGGTCAGCATATTAATGACTTTTAGGCGAATCCCAGAAAAGCCACGAGACAGACTATTGATTTTTAATACCATCATCAGACGAACCGTTTCATCTGACATAAACTCACCGATACCTGCCGCATGAGAAAGAACGATACTGCGTTGCAGTGTTTCTAAATCTTCTGGTGCTATTCGTGTGTTAGCCAATAGCCCAAAACCAGTGTTAATTCCGTAAACTGTTCTATCTTCCGCGATGACTCGGTCTACGACCTGTGTGCTTTCTTCAATGGCCGGAATGGCTTCAGGATCCAAAGTAAGGTTGACTGGTGAACGGCTCACTTGGCGTAGTTCGTTTAAGCTAATATGACCCGGCTTTAGCGTTAAATTTAACATCTCTTTCATCCTTACTTGAGCTTCTTCAGTTCTTCGTTGAGCATTGGCAAATCTAGCCCTTGCTCTGCTGCACATTGTTTAGCGATATCGTATCCCGCATCAGCATGACGCATCACGCCTGTTGCTGGGTCGTTATGCAGCACGCGGGCAATACGTTGTGAGGCATCTTCACTGCCGTCACAGCAGATAACCATACCTGAGTGTTGCGAGAAGCCCATACCTACGCCACCACCGTGGTGCAGTGAAACCCAAGTTGCGCCGCCCGCCGTGTTGAGTAGCGCGTTTAATAATGGCCAGTCTGATACGGCGTCAGAACCGTCCATCATACCTTCGGTTTCACGGTTCGGGCTTGCTACAGAGCCAGAGTCTAAGTGGTCTCGACCAATGACAACGGGCGCCTTAAGTTCGCCATTTTTCACCATTTCGTTGAATGCTTGACCAAGACGCTCACGATCTTTAAGACCAACCCAGCAAATACGCGCAGGTAAACCTTGGAACTGGATGCGTTCGCGAGCCATATCTAGCCAGTTATGTAAGTGCGGATTATCTGGAATTAGCTCTTTTACTTTTTGGTCGGTTTTATAAATGTCCTCAGGATCGCCAGAGAGAGCAGCCCAACGGAAAGGACCGATACCTTCACAGAATAGAGGACGAATGTAGGCTGGAACGAAGCCAGGGAAATCGAATGCGTTTTCTACGCCTTCTTCCAAGGCCATCTGGCGGATGTTGTTACCGTAGTCGAGTGTTGCGGCGCCGCGATTTTGCAGCTCTAACATCGCTTGAACTTGCACAGCCATGGATTTTTTCGCTGCTTTTACGACCATTGCTTCATCTTGCAAACGCATTTCTGCTGCGTGAGACATGCTCCAGCCTTGTGGTAAATAGCCATTGAGCGGGTCGTGTGCAGACGTTTGGTCTGTTACTACATCAGGCGTGATATTACGTTCTACCAGCTCAGAGAAAACGTCTGCTGCATTACCTAGTAGACCAACCGATACTGGTGTGTCTGACTCTTTAATGATAGCTAGCGCTTCATCTAAAGAAGTCGCTTTCTTATCGACATAGCCTGTACGTAGGCGGTAATCGATACGTGATTCATCACACTCTACTGCAATCATGGAGAAGCCCGCCATTGTACCAGCGAGAGGTTGAGCACCACCCATGCCACCAAGACCACCCGTTAGAATCCAACGGCCATTTGCGTCACCGTCAAAGTGTTTTTTTGCAACAGATACGAACGTTTCGTATGTGCCTTGTACGATACCTTGCGAGCCAATGTATATCCAGCTGCCAGCGGTCATTTGGCCGTACATCATCAAGCCTTGTTTATCTAGCTCGTTGAAGTGTTCCCAGTTTGCCCAATGCGGAACAAGGTTTGAGTTTGCGATAAGCACGCGTGGGGCATTTTTATGAGTAGGGAAAACACCAACAGGCTTGCCTGATTGAACTAAAAGCGTTTGGTCATCTTCGAGCCTTTCAAGTACTTCAACAATCTTGTCGTAACATTCCCAGTTTCGCGCTGCTCGGCCAATGCCGCCATATACAACCAGTGAATGTGGATGTTCTGCAACATCAGGATCAAGGTTGTTCATCAGCATACGAAGAGGGGCTTCGGTTAGCCAAGATTTTGCGCGCAGTTTATCTCCGTGAGGTGCACGAATTGTTCTGCTTGTATCAAGTCGTGGATCTTGTCCCTGGCGCTGTGTCATTTCAGACTCCTTTAGTTTCTCGTGATGACCAAGTACTTGCTTGGTCGTAATAATCAGTGGCATCTGGGATGCATTATGGTTTGTGCTGTTTTTCCGCCATCGCGTTGGCGATATCCCAACACAAACGGGCAGCTAATCGTGCTGTTTGACTATCGACGTCATAATTTGGGTTGTATTCGGCGATATCAGCCAGCATTAGCTTATTTTTGTAATGAAGAATTCGATCTAAAAAGGGTGCAATAGTGTCGTAACTCACACCCCGAGCTGCTGGTGCGCTGACTCCAGGTGCGGTTGCGGCAGGAAATACATCCAGATCAATGGTCAAATAGAGGTAGTCACAGTCGTCAATAAAATGCTGAAGCTGAGTTAAGTGATAACTGTGGTTTAGGTAGCAGAGCTGATTGTCCTCTACATACCAAACATTTAACGCATCTGCTTTTTCAAATAGCGCTTTAGTGTTGCTACTGCGGCTTACACCAATACAAGCGTAATGAAAGTCCCAATCGTTGCGTTGGCAAAAATGATGAATTTGGTTGAAGGGGGTGCCAGAGCTTGGTCTTATGTCGGTGAGGTTGCTCTCAAATGCGCGCAAATCGAAATGCGCATCGAAATTAATAATGCCGATTTTAGGCTTCTTCTCTGGATGGTGCGCTTTAAAATATTCCGCTAAGCCGGAAAACGAGGCCCACGCAATCTCATGCCCACCACCTAGCACGATGACTGGCGTATGGGGCAGTGCGCTTGAAATGGTTGCTGCACATAGAGCTTGGCTCTCTTCCAGTAAGTCGTCTTCACACACCACAGTACCTAAGTCATATAGTGGGGCGTCTTGGTGCCATGCTAAATTAGCGAGTGCTCGTCGGATTAAGTCTGGCGCTTTTTTCGCGCCAATGCGTCCTTTGTTTCTCGCAACGCCAGCGTCGGTAGCAAAACCGAGTAATGAGACGCCATGCGCAACGGCACTCAACTCATCTGCTTTTTGGCGTTGAACAACGTGATGAATTCGCTGACCAAGCTTGCCGTCCTCGGCATCATGACGGCCTTGCCAATGAAATAGGGGAGAGTGTAGGTCGAATTGAGACATATTATTGGCCTCCGTGTGAAATGTATTCACCATTTACTATACGACCTACCAGACGTTTTGCTCCGACTTGATAGCTTAAATCCGCAGGGCTTTCGATATCCCAGATAGAGAAGTCCGCATCAAACCCTACTTTGATTTCGCCACGTGAGTTTTGATAACCCAGAGCTTTGGCTGCATGTTGCGTTACACCACGCAGTGCTTCTTGCGGTGTAAGGCGAAATAGCGTGCACGCCATATTCAGCATGAGTGTGAGATCAGAAAATGGTGATGTACCTGGGTTGACGTCCGTAGCAATTGCCATCGGCACGTTATGCTCTCTCAACAACTCAATCGGTGGTAACTGAGTTTCTCTTAGAAAATAAAAAGCGCCAGGCAATAGAGTGGCGACGGTGTTTGATCGAGCAAGTGCTTTAACACCTTGCTCATCTAGAAACTCGATGTGATCCGCTGACAGACCGTTGTATTGCGCAGTGAGGGCTGTACCACCGAGATTAGAAAGTTGCTCAGTATGCCCTTTAACCTTTAAGCCGTGGCGTTTTGCAGCTACAAACACTTTTTCTGTTTGTTCAAGATTGAAACCAATCGATTCACAAAAAACATCGACACTCGTAGCTAATTCTTCCTTTGCGACAACAGGGATTATGTCCTGACAAATGTGCTCAATATAATCATCTGCACGACCTTGGAACTCTGGCGGAATGGCGTGAGCGGCGAGAAGTGTAGTGGTGATTTTAACTTTGCGCTCTTGTTCAAGCATTTTGGCTGCACGGAGCATTTTTATTTCATCATTCAGTGTCAATCCGTAGCCTGATTTCACTTCGACAGAAGTGACGCCGCTCGCGAGTAGCCCGTCTAAACGTGGCAACGCTAACTCAACTAATTGCGCTTCGGTTGCTGAACGCGTCGCATGCACCGTTGAAAGTATCCCACCGCCTTGTTTGGAAATTTCTTGATATGGCACGCCGTTTAAGCGCATTTCAAATTCGTTGGCACGATTGCCCGCGTAAATAAGATGAGTGTGGCAGTCGATCAAACCTGGCAGAACTAACTTGCCTTGAAGGTCGATACTCTGAGCGTAATGTTGGGCAGACAACAGGGACTTGGTTTGTGGCGCGTCTTCACCAATGGCACAAGTACTGATCGCAACGATTTTTCCAGATTGAATACCAATGCGCGCTGGAGGCGTTGGAAGGTATCCGCATTCTCCCGATTGCATGGTAACTAGACGTGCGTTTTCAATCAGCAAATCCATGTTTGTGTCCCTGTGTTTATTTGTATCATTAAATGTATATACAAATAAATAGAGCAAAATAAGAATACTGACAAGATTGATGTTGCTAAAATGTGATCAAAACGTAGATCTAGAGGACAAATCTTGTCCTTAAATGAGCACTTTTGAGCTCAGCTTATATTTGTTACCAGGGTGATAAAGTAGGGCGGTACTGACTAACTTATCTTGGCTCCACGTTCTGCGATTCAAGAGAAGGCAAGGTTCATTGGCTTGCATTTTTAAGTCTTGCTTAATACGGCTTTCAGGCACAATTGCCTCTACAGTATGTTCTATCGCGCTGAGTGGGCAATTATCTGACAGGTATTGATTTGGAGTGATTTGTGTGAAGTCTTGATTTAAATAACTCGGGGCATATTGGCTATTCACCCAGCGGAGCTCCAATTGAATCGGCGTTTGGTCTTCATAGTGAATAATTTCACTGTAAAACACTGTCGTGCCTAACATAACGCCGAGTTTTGTCGCAATGTTGTCATCTGCTTTTATAGCAATCTGTTTGAGCACTTTACTGCCATACTTTCGCCCTCTATCGCTGACTTCTTCGGCAATGTTTCGAATGTCTAGCAGGGGAGATTCTGACTTTTCACCAGGATCACACACGAACGTGCCTAAGCGTGGGCGACGTTGTAATCGGCCCTCATTAACTAAATCCCGAATTGCTTTGTTCACTGTCATTCTACTGACACCAAATTGCTCGGTAAGCTCAATCTCGGTGGCGATGCGATGACCAACTACCCACTCTCCAGCCTCAATTTTATCCAGGATAAATTGTTTAATTTGAATGTAGAGTGGTGCAGACATAATCATTTTCCTTTATTTGACTATACAAATACTGCTTAATTTAGGTACAAATTGCAAACATTTCTCGACGAATGTACCGCTTAGTGACCGAGCAATCCTATTGCAGAGCTGAATGACTCTTGCTGCTGAGTATTATTTGGATTGATGATTGAATTCAAACATTTTCTTGTGGTCTATTGCTTGCACAGCAGAAAACAATTGTGTAAACAAACGATTATTAGAAGAAAAATCGCTAAAAAAGGAAAAGTATGTTTAAAAAATTGAAAGCATCACTGGGGATCGGCTCTGCAAAAGTAGATACCATTTTGGACGAAATGAGCGTGTTTCAAGGAGCGACGCTGAAAGGGCATGTTCATATCAAAGGCGGAGACGTCGAACAACAAATTGATGCTATTACGATTAAATTGAACACGGAAATGAAAGTCGAAGTGGATGATAGCGTAAGTTACCAAACGTTCACTATTGATCAATTGAAAGCAGTTGACCCTTTTGTGATTCAACCTAATGAAGAAAAGCAGGTTCCGTTTGAGCTAAAATTGCATGATGAAACGCCAATTACTGCGGTTAGCGCACTTAAGAATCAATGTCATGTTTGGGTTGAGACGACGTTAGATATTGATTTTGCAATTGATCCGCGTGATCGTGACTATATTGAAGTGAAACCACTACCAGTAGCATCTCGGGTTATTCAAGCGATCGAGCAAGCTGGCTTCACTATGGTTAAAGCCGATGTTGAAAAAGGCTTTTTGCGCGGTGGCTCGTTTGCCTCTCGCTCTGGTATTTATCAAGAGCTAGAGTTCCGTAACAGCGGCTTTATCTCATCAAAAGAAATTGAGCTCTCTTTTATTCTGGAAGGGCAGGTCATGCATTGTTTGGCAGAGATTGACCGTTCGCTCAGCTTGGCTGGTGACCAATATCGCTCGTTTACGTTGCCGATCAATGCAACCGATGCTCAAGTCGCAGCCGCAGTTGCACCAACGCTAAATCTATAGCTCTCATCACCTTGATGAAAATATGTACCGATATCCTATTGTGAAAGCGATATCGGTACTGTTATCCATGTTTCTTGCGTTCTCTACGGCTAAAAACTCAAGCGCTGAATTTTCCATTAGATATCGATAGCCCAATACCAGTTCATTAGAGGCATCAGCAAACTCTGTGGGCCCTTCTGTTGACCCTTGATACCAATGATATTCCAACATCAGGTGATGGTTATCTTCTAAGGCATAACGGTACCCACCCGCAATGGCAATCGTATTATGTCGATAGGGCAGATCGAGCAAGGCACGGTCATCCGAGCGAAAAGTCATGCCAATCATCGAATAAAATGCATGAGCATCACTTAAGTAGCTGTAGTTCAATTGGAAGCCTTGCTCGAAACTGCTACCTTGAAAAGTGCCGTGAACCACATCGTTAAAATACAAACTGCCGCCAATCGATAGGCCGTGATGTTCATTTTGGAACACTTGATACTGTAAGTAAGTAGATAGGTTATTGGCTAGTGTTTGTCCTTCGAAATCATCTTCAAGCACATTATATTGCGGCATTGAAATGTAAAAACGATCTCTGTCTACTTTATCCCGCCCATTTTGTCCGATACCGAAAAGTTTATGGAAGCTTTTCGTCAGTCCATCTAAATGGTTGTCAGCGGCAAAGACCCATCGATAGTTGAGCTCCCACTGCCAACGGTTGCTGACTTGCCATTTGCTGCCTAATTCGATTTGATTGTGGTAATAATCCAGTGCGTATTCATCAGTATGAGCCCAAACACTTGCCACGGTTCCCGAACCATAGGCTTCGACAAAACCAGAGGGCAGACTGTGTCCTGAACGTAGTATGTTGGTGTGACTAACCACTTGCATTGGGGATTGTGCGTAAGAACGCAGCGGGCCATATAAGTCATTTGATGCGAAGGCTTGCAAAGAACATATCGAGGCGCTTAGAAGCACCATAAAGCGCGATTTGAAATAGACCATGATGAATACCTACATACAAACTACTCAATAAAACAACTATATACCTAAATCGCACGTTGAGCTCTCGCCAAGCGTGTTAGGCTTTGTATCGGTTCAAACGTAATAGGCGATATTGTAATTTGTTGTGTAAGTTCATTGAGGGGCAATTCCGTTTACAAGTTATGCGGTCTCTTAAAAAGCATGATCAGATTGTCGTGATGGGTCTGCGGTTAAGTTCTTATGACAAAACAAAATCGCGCTTTGCATTCTAAATGTGAGCTAGGTACAATCCCATTTTCGATAACGGTCCGGTATTCGTGTTACCGAGAGGCCTTTATTGACTCTCAACTATTTTCAACAAATAGCTTCTAATTTGAATAACATGTGTTGCTTGGTGTGCAACACCACTGTAAAGGACATAGCATGCCTATTATTACTCTTCCTGACGGCAGTCAGCGTCAATTTGACAACCCAGTTTCTACTATGGAAGTTGCGCAATCGATCGGTCCTGGTCTTGCAAAAGCAACTATCGCTGGTCGTGTAAACGGTAACCGCGTTGATGCATGTGATCTAATTGAAGAAGACGCAAGCCTTGAAATCATCACAGTTAAAGATGAAGTAGACGGTCTAGAAATCGTTCGTCACTCTTGTGCTCACCTTCTTGGTCACGCTCTTAAGCAGCTTTACCCTCAAGCTAAAATGGCGATCGGTCCAACCATCGACAATGGCTTCTACTACGATATCGACTTAGACGAATCTCTAACGCAAGAAGATCTTGAAAAGATTGAAAAGCGTATGAAAGAGCTAGCGAAAACCAAGTACGAAGTGGTTAAGAAAAAAGTAAGCTGGCAGGAAGCGCGTGATACGTTTGAATCACGTGGCGAACCATACAAAGTGGAAATCCTAGACGAAAACGTATCTCGTGATGATCGTCCAGGCCTTTACCACCATGAAGAATACATCGACATGTGTCGTGGTCCTCACGTTCCTAACATGAGCTTCTGTCAACACTTCACTTTGCTGAATGTTGCAGGTGCTTACTGGCGTGGTAACAGCGACAACAAAATGCTTCAACGTATCTACGGTACGGCTTTCCACGACAAGAAAGCACTGAAAGCGCACCTAACTCGCCTAGAAGAAGCGGCGAAGCGTGATCACCGTAAGATTGGTAAGCAACTAGACCTATTCCACATGCAGCAAGAAGCACCGGGTATGGTGTTCTGGCATCACAATGGTTGGTCTATCTTCCGTGATCTAGAAGTATTCATCCGCGCTAAGCTAGATGAGTACGGTTACCAAGAAGTGAAAGGTCCACTTATGATGGACCGTGTTCTTTGGGAACGCTCTGGGCACTGGGACAAATACGCTGATGCAATGTTCACAACTTCTTCTGAGAACCGTGAATACGCGATTAAGCCAATGAACTGTCCAGGTCACGTACAGATCTTCAACCAAGGTCTAAAATCGTACCGCGACCTACCGCTACGTATGGCTGAGTTTGGCTCATGTCACCGTAACGAACCATCTGGTGCACTACACGGTATTATGCGTGTACGTGGCTTTACTCAGGATGACGCTCACATTTTCTGTACTGAGAGCCAAATTCAAGAAGAAGTAACAAACTGTATCAAGATGGTGTACGATACGTACCAAACATTTGGTTTCGACAACATCGTAGTGAAACTGTCTACTCGTCCAGAGAAACGTGTAGGTTCAGATGAAATCTGGGATCAATCTGAAGAAGCATTGAAGCAGTCTCTTGAATCGATGGATATCCCATACGAAATTCAAGAAGGCGAGGGTGCGTTCTACGGTCCTAAGATTGAATTCACACTATACGATTGTCTAGACCGTGCGTGGCAGTGTGGTACTGTCCAGCTAGACTTCAACCTACCAGGTCGCTTAGGTGCAACTTATGTAGGTGAAAACAATGAACGTCTTGTACCGGTAATGATTCACCGTGCGATTCTAGGTTCACTAGAGCGCTTCATCGGTATCCTTATCGAAGAATATGCTGGTTTCTTCCCAACTTGGTTGGCGCCAGAACAAGCAGTTCTTATGAACATTACTGATAAACAGTCAGGTTATGTTCAAGAAATAGTACAAAAACTACAAAAAAGTGGAATTAGAGCTAAAGCGGACTTGAGAAATGAGAAGATTGGCTTTAAAATCCGCGAACATACTTTGAAGCGTGTACCGTATATGCTTGTTGTTGGTGACCAAGAAATGGAAGCTGGCGAAATTGCAGTGCGTACTCGTAAAGGTAAAGATCTTGGTAAATTTAAAGTGGATGATTTTATTGCATACATCCAAGACGAGATCTCTAGCCGTAAGCTCAATCTGGAGGAATAAGCTATTAAAGGCGGAAGACGTGGCCAACAGCCGGTAAAACAAAACCCGCACCGTATCAACGGTGAAATTCGTGGTATTCGTGAAGTTCGACTAACAGGCGCTGACGGTGAATCAGTTGGTGTTGTATCGATTCAAGAAGCCATTGCAGCTGCTGAAGAAGCTGGTATGGATCTCGTTGAGATCAGTCCTAACGCCGAGCCACCTGTTTGTCGTGTGATGGACTATGGTAAGTTCCTCTTCGAGAAGAGCAAAACTGCTAAAGAGCAGAAGAAGAAGCAAAAGCAGGTCCAGATCAAGGAAGTAAAATTCCGTCCTGGAACTGATATTGGAGACTATCAGGTAAAACTACGCAACCTGACGCGTTTCCTTGAAGAAGGCAACAAAGTGAAAGTAACAATTCGCTTCCGTGGCCGAGAGATGGCACACCAAGACATCGGTGTTGACGTTCTAAATCGTCTTAAGGAAGATACTGCAGAAATTGCTGTAGTTGAATCTTTCCCTAAGAAGATTGAAGGTCGCCAGATGATCATGGTGCTAGCCCCTAAAAAGAAGTAATTAACGGCTCATCAAGTAATTAAAACCTAGCCGCTTTCCTTTCGATAAAGGCATAACAGCTGGGTTTTGTTCGCCCTAATTACGTTGTTTATTAAACCTACTCAATGCGGAGTTATTCATCATGCCTAAGATGAAAACCAACAAAGGTGCTGCTAAGCGTTTTAAGAAAACTGCTGGTGGTATTAAGTACAAGCACGCTACAAAACGTCACATCCTGACTAAGCGTACTACTAAGAACAAGCGTCAACTACGTCCAAATGCAATCCTTCCAAAATGTGAAGTGGCTGCAGTAATCCGTATGTTGCCATACGCTTAATTCTTTTTAGTTATCAATCGTTTAGTTTAGGAGAAGCATAATGCCTCGCGTAAAACGTGGTGTACAAGCTCGTGCACGTCATAAGAAAGTTCTAAAACAAGCTAAAGGTTACTACGGTGCGCGTTCACGTGTTTACCGCGTAGCTTTCCAAGCAGTTACTAAAGCTGGTCAATACGCTTACCGTGACCGTCGCGCTAAGAAACGTCAATTCCGTCAACTATGGATTGCACGTATCAATGCGGCATCTCGTCAAAATGGTCTATCTTACAGCCGTTTCATCAACGGTCTTAAGAAAGCATCTATCGAGATCGACCGTAAGATCCTTGCGGACATCGCAGTATTCGACAAAGCTGCATTTGCAGTTCTAGTTGAAAAAGCGAAAGCTGCTCTTTAATTAGCAGTTTAGGATTAAGAGAAGGAGAGCATTAGCTCTCCTTTTTTATTGCTAAAATTTATACCCAAATGACTTTTAGCTTGGCTATTTAGAGTATTGTTTATCAGTCTTCTCAATTTATTGGTTAGCATCTTATGTTAGTTATAAGGTAGCTTGGGTATAAATTTTTACGTTTATAAGGGATTAAAAATGATCTACACAACGACCGAAAGCATTCCTGGCAAGCAGATCTCTGAAATCAGAGGGGTTGTAACTGGTAATGTTGTTCAATCAAAGCATATTGGCCGTGACCTCATGGCGGTGTTGGCGGCGAAATTCGTGGTTACACGGAAATGATGACCGACGCGCGTGATATTGCTATACAGCGCATGGTGGCGGACGCTGAATCTAAAGGTGCCGATGCAATTGTAGGGATTCGATTTACCACAAGCTCAATCGTAGATGGTTCTTCGGAAATTTTGGCATTTGGTACTGCAGTGAAACTAGCGGACTAGTCTACTTGAATAGCATTGCAAAAATGCTAATAGAGAGCGGTGAATTATTATGCATTTACCGTTCTGTTCCTTTTAGGTTAATTATTCTAGATTTTTGCAGAGCGAATGGATTTATATTCTCAACTTTACGTTACTATTAAAATTAATCACGATAATTTAGAGTGATTGCTTTACTTTTATTTTGCATATTATTTTATACCTATAATGAAATTGAATTCATATTGAATTTTTCATTTGTTGTGTGAATCCTCCTTTCAGTATATTAATTCATGTTTTTCTTATAAAAATATGAACTTATACCTTGCCAAGCGGTTCTAAATTGTTACAAATACTATACAGTTGTAACATTGCCAAAAGGAATTGTAGATGAGAGATCTGACTCCCGAATACTTGCTAGCCGCATTACGCCAAGCGATTAAAACAAAAGGGCTAACATATCGAGAGCTATCTGAGAAAATGGGTATGCCACTATCTACCTTTAAGAGACATCTTACAAGCACGAATCTCGCTTTAGATAAGTTGCTGGAATATTGTAGAGCGGTTGATTGCACGTTAGATGAACTACAAAAGCTCGCAAATCAATTGCAAGGTGAAGACGAGGATTACTTTAGTCGTACGCAGGATGAGGTATTCTTTCAATTCCCTCACCTTTACGACTTTTATCGTGAATTGAGAATGCTTCGAGGTAAAGACGGTTATTCTATTTTAAAGAAAAAGTATGACTTGTCTGAGCAGAGCATGTCTGATTACTTAAAAGCATTAGAGTTGTTGGATCTCGTTTACGTTGATGAAGATAAAAATATAACGCTGCACGGGCCTTTATATTATAGCTATGCAGAGAACTCCAAGCTCAACGACAAATATACCGAAATCATAAAAGAGCAGACGACTACCCACGATAAGTGTGTTCGCGTTGCTTTGGCGCGTATGAAAATTACTGAAGAACAGCTTTTGTTACTGGAAGATCAAGTTGCAAAGACCGTCATTGATTTTCATTCCAAAAATGTTGTAGCAGAGAACTTTAATGTCTCTGATTTTACTAATATTGTTCTACTTGCTGGGCCACATCAGCCAGTCACATTCTCTGACGGCATTATTGAGACAGAGGGGCGATTTATTGATGATATTCGTTATGCCATCGCAGCTGCAGGTGATAAGCCAAGCCTATCTATATAGATTTTGAGCCTTTTTTGAAGAGAGTTTCTGAAAGGGCGTTGCAAAAGAAAAAGCCTAAGACAGCAAATACTTTGTAAGTAGGGCATTCAGCGGTGTTTGCTCTTAATTCAGACTTAAAGTGTGTTGGGCTTATTTCGAATAATACCTGTTCAGCATCTACTTTCGTTATTTTTAACATGCTGATTTCCTTCGTTGTTCCTCCCAAAGCCTCTCTCGCTTCCTCTACAAAGAAACCATTCTCGTTGAACCAAGCATCCTGTAGCTACTTGGGTATGCATAATTGGTAGCTATTTATCTTCTAATTATAAATTCATACTTGAAATGTTTGTTTTTTGATCTATTATGACGAAGTGTCATTTATGACGGTTCGTCAACTTTGGTTGCGTTCCTGTATTAAAGAATCGTGTTACAATTATTGGGAGTGTGTTGGTATACGGATCAAAGGATTATGTTTAACTTTCGCTGTAAAAAATATAGCAAGCAAGACGGATGTCGTGTGTCTTCAGGGCTAACAAAAAAGCAACAGGCGATTGCTGATCGTGAGATAGAGCTTATTCAATTGGCTAAGTCTTTAGTTCAAGAGCAAGGCTTTGCCAACTTAACGATGGACAAGCTTACAGCGTCAAGCCCTTATTCTAAAGGGACGATCTACAATCATTTTTGCAGCAAAGAAGATGTGATTCTTGCGCTTTGTATTCATTCGCTGAAAAGCGAAGCAATATTTTTCGAACGTACCGCCAAATTTAATGGCAATACCAGAGAAAAAATCATTGCGATGCATGTAGGTTATCGTATTTACGCTCGTATGGAGCCAGTACTATCAACTTGTGCGATTGTTGCAAAGACGCCTTGGGTTTTAGAGAAGGCTTCGCCTAAACGTGTGAATGAACTGAATAACTTGGAAGAACAAGTAATAGATGGTGCTGATGCGCTGGTGAACAATGCGGTAGAATGTGGTGATCTTAAGTTTTCTCCCGCAATTGGTTCTGATGCTATTGTATTCGCCAACTGGTCTATTGCATTCGGTTCAAACGCTTTGGCGCAAAATGCATCGAACAGTCGATGTATTCAGCGAATTCAAGACCCATTCTCAGTACTGCACAACGCGAATATGTTACTTGATGGTTTAGGTTGGTCGCCTTTATCTACAGAATGGGACTACCGTAAAACCTGGCGTCGAGTGGAGCAGGAGTTATTTAGTGAAGAGCTTGCTTATTTAGAGTCAGTGAATCGCTAATAAACTGGAAAGGCCAATCTGACGTTATGGTTGGCTTTTTATCGCACTATTGTGACGAATCGTCATTAAATCTCGAAGGTTGGCGTTCAGCCAATGATCACGAGAAGCATAGGAAGTTACTAAAAACTAACTTATGTAGCCAAATTCATTCGATCTAAAGTTTGCATGTCGAGTTTGTCTGGTTATTTACAGCATTTGCTGTTTTTTTAGTTTTTTAATTTGACGAAACGTCACAAAAGGAGAGTGTGATGCCACATCACAACGTTCAACAATACGCCCGTTCAGGGTGGGGTAAGCTACCAACGAATTACAGTGTATTGGTGATGCTTGCTACCGTTTTATTGATTGTCATAGCAACTATTGGAGGAAAAAATCTTTACTTTAGAGGAGATTACGACATCTTCTTTGATGGAACAAATGAGCAGTTACTTGCGTTTGATGAAATTCAAACCACCTTTGCAAAATCTGACAGTCTTGCTTTGGTTATAGCGCCAAAGAGCGGCACTGTTTTTACTCCTAGCACATTATCTCTTATTCAGCAGATCACTGACGAGGCGTGGCAAGTTCCATTCTCCACCCGCGTTGATTCCCTCGCCAACTACCAGCATACCGAAGCGTTTGAAGATGATCTTCTTGTCGAAGATTTACTGTATAGCGAATATGAATTGACACCTCAACGATTAGAGAAAGTCAAAAGTATTGCGTTGAGTGAGCCGGTTTTGAAAAGTTCACTGATTTCTGAAAAAGGAGATGTCACGGTCGTAAACATTACGGTCCAACTCCCTGAAATAGATAAAACTGCTGAAGTACAAGAGGTGGTTGCTTACATAAACGGAATGATTGAGCGTTATCAGCAAGTGTACCCAGACACGGAATTCCACAAGGCTGGTATTATTGCAATGAACTACGCGTTTATGACCGCAGCCCAAGATGATAGCGCAACATTAGTGCCAACTATGTTACTAGTGATATTGGTGTTTCTGACCATCATGTTGCGCTCATTGCTTAGCGTCATCGCGACGCTCATCGTTATTATCGGCTCGGTTATGGTTACAATGGGCTTGTCAGGATGGGCTGGTATGTTCTTAAGCACGGCGACCGTTAATGTGCCTACCTTGGTGATGACGCTTGCCGTCGCAGACTGTGTACACATCATCGCGACAATGCGTCAGTCTATGCAAAACGGCTTTAGTAAAGCCCACTCTATTGAGCGAAGTATTGCGCTCAATTTCATGCCTATCTTGATTACCTCCATTACCACCGCGATCGGCTTTTTAATGATGAATATGTCGGATTCTCCAATCCTGAGAGATTTCGGCAACCTATCAGCCCTTGGCGTCATGGTTGCTTGTTTCCTTTCCATCACGTTACTTCCCGCCTTGCTTAATATCCTTCCGGTTACGGTGAAGTCGGATACTTCTGATGAAAGAAAGCACTTTATGGATCATTTAGGAGATTTCGTGGTGTCAAAGCGACATGCTTTATTGCCGTTGTCGGTGCTTGTTATTGTCGCGAGTGCGAGCTTGATTCCACTGAACAAAGTCAATGATGAATCCGTCGAGTACTTTGGCCATAGCAATGAATTTCGCCGAGCGGCTGATTTTATGGAAGAGCGAATCAGTGGCATGGCGAACATCAGTATCGCGATAAAAACCAACGAATCGCAGGGTATTGCGGATCCTAATTTTCTCAATACCGTGGGTAAATTTACTGACTGGCTAAGGTTGCAGCCAGAAACGGACCATGTTGCGACCTTGAGCGATGTTTATAAGCGCCTAAACAAGAACATGCATGGAGATGATCAGGCTTATTACTCGCTCCCTCAAGACAGAGAATTAGCGGCTCAATATCTGCTGCTTTATGAAATGTCACTACCGTATGGTTTAGATTTGAACAACCAAATCAATGTAGATAAGTCGTCGATCAAGATGGTTCTCACCGTGGAGAACTTGGGCAGCGTCGAGCTTGTTGATTTGGAAAATCGCATTTACCAATGGTTTAACGAAAACGCGCCTCAATATGATGTTGTTGCGTCTAGTCCTTCATTGATGTTTGCGCATATTGGTGAAACGAATATGGCCAGCATGCTGTCAACCTTGCCCATTACTCTTGTCTTAATCTCTGCATTACTGATCTTTGCCTTGCGTTCGTTCAAGCTTGGCTTAATTAGTCTTGTCCCGAATATTGCTCCTGCGCTTATTGGTTTTGGTATTTGGGCGCTGGTTTCTGGCGAGATTAACTTGGGATTGTCCGTCGTTGTGACATTAACGCTTGGTGTTGTTGTCGATGACGCCGTTCACTTTCTTTCTAAATATCAACACGCTCGTAAAGATGGCCACAGTGCGGAGCAAGCGGTTCGCTACGCCTTTCGTACCGTGGGGCGCGCACTTTGGATTACGACGGTCGTGCTTGTTGCTGGTTTCTCTGTTCTGGCGATGTCGAGCTTCCGTTTAAATGCCGATATGGGACAGCTGAGTGCCATTGTCATCTTTATTGCTCTTGTTGTGGATTTCATCTTCCTACCAACTCTACTGATGTTGTTTGACAAAGGCGTTTACGACGAGGTGGACCGCCGAAATAGGCTTAAATCAACTGACTCTCAAACCAAGACTGTTACTCAGTCATAACGAATTAAAGGATTGAACATGAATTTAGTAAAAAATGCCTTAAAAGTATCAGTACTTTCTGTCTCGCTTATTATGAGTCATGCGGTGTTGGCGGATAAAGCCAAAGGACTAGAAATTGCTCAAGAGCGCAAAGCCCGTGATGAAGGGTGGGGGGATTCTGTTGCTACGATGCAAATGATTCTGCGAAACGCGCAAGGAGAAAGCAGCACACGTTTAATGCGCTTACAATCACTCGAAGTTGATGGTGATGGTGACAAAGGGCTCACGATATTTGATGAACCGAGAGATGTAAAAGGCACGGCGTTTCTTAACCATTCTCATACGGTGGGTGCCGATGACCAATGGCTTTACCTTCCTGCACTGAAACGTGTGAAACGTATTTCCTCGCGTAACAAATCAGGTCCTTTTATGGGCAGTGAATTCGCGTATGAGGATCTCAGTTCCTTTGAGATTGAAAAATACCGTTTCAACTACCTAAAAGATGACAGCATAAACGGGCAAGATGTTTTCGTCGTAGAGCAAATTCCGACCGATAAGAACTCAGGTTATACCAAGCAAACGGTATGGTTAGATAAAGCGCATTATCGTCCACTTAAAGTTGAGTTTTACGACCGCAAAGGCTCTTTGTTAAAAACGCTTTCTTTTTCCGATTACAAGCAATATCTCAACCAATATTGGCGAGCGCACACTATGGCGATGACAAATCATCAAACAGGAAAAAGTACTGAGCTAACGACTAGCGAAATGCGTTTTAACACTGGATTACAAGACAATGACTTTCATAAGAATGTGTTGAAGCGAGTGAGGTAGTGGAGGAAAAATGAAGCGATTAAATGTTGGGTTGTTGCTTAGTGCAGCAGCCTTTTTTTACTCGATGCCTCTGACTGCCGTCGAGCTTGCAGGACAAGTCAATATTGAGCATCGTCAGTTTTTTAAAACGGGCTCTCAGGGTCAGAGCAAAGCGCAAGCGTCATTGGTTTTGCAGCCAGAATTTTACTGGGAGATACAAAATGGTGATGCAAACTTTACTTTCACACCTTTCTATCGTCTGGATGGTCTAGACGATGAGCGAAGTCATGGCGACATACGAGAGGCACTTTATCTGACTTATTGGGATGATTATGAGCTTCGAGTTGGGATTAGTAAGGTCTTTTGGGGAGTGACTGAATCAGCCCATTTAGTTGATGTCGTAAACCAAACAGACTCTATTGAAGCCGTTGATGGTGAAGATAAGCTCGGTCAGCCGATGTTACATTTTACCTCTTTCAAAGACTGGGGTACCGTCCACGCAATGTTGTTACCTTACTTTAGGGAACGAACGTTTGCGGGTACAGATGGCCGCTTGCGAACCGACCCCGTTGTCTCTGATGATGCTATCTATGAATCAAGCAGAGAAGAGAAGCACGTAGATGTGGCTTTTCGATATTCGAAAATGCTTGGCGATTGGGACGTAGGCCTAAGCTATTTATATGGAACAAACCGGGATCCTTACTTTCGTTTTGAGTACGGAGAATTAAAGCCTTACTACGCTCTGATGAGTCATGTCGGTCTGGATGTGCAAGGAATCGTTGGCGATTGGTTATGGAAACTGGAAAGTATTTATCGAGATAGTGCTGATAATCATGTCGGTCTTGTGACGGGTTTTGAGTATACCTTCGTCGGTGCATTTGACACGGTTTGGGATGTGGGAGTTATTGGTGAGTACCTCTATGACAGTCGAGGGAACAACGCACAAACTATCGGTCAAAATGATGTGTTTGCAGGTATTCGTTGGGCGCTCAATGATGAGGACGGAACGGAAGTATTGACGGGAATCACGAAGGATTTAGATAACGCTGATGTTTACAATGCTAAGTTAGAGGCGTCGAGCCGAATATCGAATCACGTTAAGTGGCAAATTGATGCTTGGTTGTTTAAAAATGAAACACCAAATGATTTGCTCTACTTTGCTAGAGATGACGATTTTATCGAGCTATCTATTCAATACTATTTCTAAAACAAAAGGGCACAACTAAACGGCAGATTAACTAAAGATGACATTTTTGACGTTTTTGTGCTCTTTTTATTCAATAACCTCTTCTTTTCGTAATTCAATTTGGCATTGGTGCCCGGTTTGGCTACTATGTACAGCTATCAAAAAACCAATCACTCCCTTATGGACACTACCTACAGGTAGATGAGGAAACGATGCAACATCTAGAAGAGATCATTGCTAGCGCGAGCACTGCAATTGAAGCTGCCGAATCGCTAGTCGCACTTGATGAAGTGCGTGTTCAGTATCTGGGTAAAAAAGGTGAGCTAACTGCTCAACTTCAAAGCCTAGGCAAACTACCACCAGAAGAACGCCGTGAAGCTGGTCAAGAGATCAACAAAGCGAAAGGCGTAGTTCAGCAAGCTATCGCAGCTCGTAAAGATGCACTACAACGTGCTGAGCTTGAAGCGAAACTAGCAGCAGAAACAATCGACGTAACACTACCAGGTCGTCGTATTGAAAACGGTGGTTTACACCCAGTAACTCGTACTGTAGAGCGTATTGAGAAGTTCTTTGGCGAACTCGGTTTTAACACCGAGGCAGGCCCAGAGATCGAAGATGCATTCCACAACTTCGATGCGCTAAACATCGCAGCTGATCACCCAGCGCGTACTGACCACGATACTTTCTTCTTCAACCCAGACTTGATGCTTCGTACTCATACGTCAGGCGTACAGATCCGTACGATGGAAAATGGTAAACCACCATTCCGTTTCATCGCACCAGGCCGTGTATACCGTAACGACTACGACCAAACGCACACGCCAATGTTCCACCAAGTGGAAGGCATGCTGGTTGATGAGAACGTAAACTTTGCTCAGCTGAAAGGCATCCTGCACGATTTCCTATGTAACTTCTTCGAAGAAGAAGTAGAAGTACGTTTCCGTCCATCTTACTTCCCATTCACTGAGCCTTCAGCTGAAGTAGACGTGAAAGGCAAAAACGGTAAATGGTTAGAAGTACTAGGCTGCGGTATGGTTCACCCGAACGTGCTACGTAGCGTAGGTATCGATCCTGAAAAATACTCTGGTTTCGCATTCGGTATGGGTGTTGAGCGTCTAACAATGCTTCGTTACGGCGTGAACGATCTACGTGCGTTCTTCGAGAACGATCTTCGTTTCCTAAAACAGTTCAAGTAATCCAGAGGGTTCATCAACATGAAATTCAGCGAATCATGGCTTCGTGAGTGGGTAAACCCTGCGGTTACTACTGACGAGCTAACTCACCAAATTACAATGGCCGGTCTAGAGGTAGACGACGTTCTTCCTGTTGCAGGTTCTTTTACTGGCGTTAAAGTCGGTCACGTTGTTGAATGTGGTCAACACCCAGATGCAGACAAACTGCGCGTAACTAAAGTTGACGTGGGTGAAGAAGAGCTTCTAGACATTGTTTGTGGCGCACCTAACTGTCGCCAAGGTCTGAAAGTAGCAGTAGCAACAGTTGGTGCTGTTCTTCCAGGTGATTTCAAAATCAAAAAAGCGAAACTACGTGGCCAGCCATCTCACGGCATGCTTTGTTCATTCACTGAACTAGGTATCGACGTTGAGTCAGACGGTATCATGGAACTAGCAGAAGACGCAGTAGTCGGTGCCGATTTCCGTGAATTCCTAGGTCTAGACGACGTAACAGTAGACGTAGACCTAACGGCAAACCGCGCTGACTGTTTCAGCATTCGTGGTCTAGCTCGTGAAGTTGGCGTACTAAACCGTGCTGACGTGACAGAGCCATTAGTAGAAGCAGTTGCCCCTTCAATCGACGATAAAGTGTCTATCGAAGTGAAAGCTCCTGCTGCGTGTCCTCGTTACCTAGGTCGTGTTATTAAGAACGTAAACGTTCAAGCTGAAACACCACTATGGATGCAAGAGAAACTGCGTCGTTGTGGTATTCGCTCTATCGACCCTGTAGTAGACATCACTAACTACGTTCTTCTAGAGCAAGGCCAACCAATGCACGCATTCGATCTAGCGAAGATCGAAGGTGGCATCGTAGTTCGTATGGCTGAGCAAGGTGAGAAGCTAACGCTTCTTGACGGCAACGAAGCAGAACTAAACGCAGATACACTAGTAGTTGCTGACCATAACAAAGCACTTGCAATCGCAGGTATCTTTGGTGGTGAAGAGTCTGGTGTAACAACTGAGACTAAAGACGTTCTACTAGAGTGTGCATTCTTTGCACCTGACCACATCCGTGGTCGCGCACGCAGCTACGGTCTGCACACTGACTCTTCAATGCGTTTTGAGCGTGGTGTGGATTACGCACTACAAGTGAGCGCAATGGAGCGTGCAACACAGCTTCTTGTTGAAATTTGTGGCGGTGAAGTAGCACCTGTTGTTGCAGTAGAGTCTGAAGCAGACTTACCTAAGCCAAACAAAGTTGCTCTACGTCGTACTAAGCTAGACAACCTGCTAGGTCACCACATTGCAGATAGCGACGTAGTAGAAATCCTAGAGCGTCTAGGTTTGACGGTTGAAGCTTCAGAAGAAGGTTGGATGGCAGTAGCGCCAACATGGCGTTTCGATATCGCTATCGAGCAAGACCTAATTGAAGAAGTTGGCCGTATCTACGGTTATGACAACATTCCTAACCAACACCCAGCAGCAGCACTTAAGATGCACAACCACGTTGAAGCGGATCTTCCACTGAAACGCGTTCGTGATCTTCTTGTTGACCGTGGTTACCACGAAGCAATCACATACAGCTTCGTTGAGCCTGAGCAGCAAAAGCTAGTTGTACCTGGTGTTGAGCCTCTAGTACTTCCAAACCCAATTTCTGCAGACATGTCAGCAATGCGTCTTGGTCTTATCCAAGGTCTGCTGAACACGGTTGTTCACAACCAGAAGCGTCAACAGCCACGCGTTCGTCTATTCGAATACGGCCTACGTTTCATCCCATGTGAATCTGCAGAAAACGGCATGCGCCAAGAGCCTATGCTAGCGGGTGTTATCGCTGGTACTCGCGGTGAAGAACATTGGGATATCGAAACTAACACGGTTGATTTCTTCGACCTTAAGGGCGATCTAGAAGCGATTCTAGAGCTATCTGCGAACGAAAAAGCGTACTCTTTCGCTGCACTGTCACCTGAAAGCAAAAAAGCTAACCCAGCACTTCACCCAGGTCAATCTGCGGCAATCACCGTAGATGGCAAAGAAGTGGGCGTGATCGGTACCGTTCACCCTGAGCTTGAGCGTAAGTTCGGTCTAAATGGTCGTACTATCGTATTCGAAATCGAATGGTCTGCAATTAACAGCAAAGTGATCCCAGAAGCGGTAGCACTTTCTAAATTCCCTTCAAACCGTCGTGATATCGCGGTAGTAGTGGATGAAGCTGTTGCATCTGGTGACATTGTTAACGCTTGTCTAGAGCAAGGTGGCGAGTTCCTTAAAGATGCGAAACTGTTCGACGTTTACGTAGGTAAAGGCGTTGAAGATGGTAAGAAGAGCCTAGCAATCGCTCTGACTCTACAGTCACTTGAGCGTACGCTTGAAGATGCAGATATCGCTGGTGCGGTTGACGCTATCGTTGCTCACGTTTCTGAGAAGTTTGGTGCGTCTCTGCGTGACTAATCTCGCGTAACGTATCTTCTTAAGAAATGAAAACCCTGCCAGTTTGGCAGGGTTTTTTATTTTTAGGATTACCTTATCGTTGTTCAAGTTCCTTACTGCTCGCACCATCCCTCATTACTTTAAAATACTAGACCAAACTAGGGATGGCCCTTACCCGAGATTAGGAACGTATTGTTTTTCAGCTAATACACACTAACGATAGCTTGTTGGCGGTTAGGCAGCGAGTGAGAGGGTATAGCTAAGCAGAAGAGGTAGCGTAAGAATGCTGAAAAAGTTGCCAAATAGTACCATTGACGCCACTTTCATGGGTTCTATATTCAGCCTTTCCGCAAATAGGTAATTCATGACGGCTGGCGGCAGCATTGTGAAGAGCACCATCATTTGCAATTGCATCGTTGGAAGGGGAATTAACCAATAAATAAGTGCAAAAGCGACAGCACCAGTTGCCAGTGACTGCACGGTACACAACACACCAATCTTTAAACCGTCCAACCGTAAATGACACATTTGTGCCCCCAGAGATAAAAGCATCACGGGTACGGCCGCTTGCCCAAGTAGAGCAGTGGCTTCGTATAAAGGCGCCCATGCACCCACATTTGACACGTTGAGAAACAGAGCCAACGACGCTGCTAAAAAGATTGGCATCTTGACTATTTGCTTAAAAGGGTTGCCATGACTAAGCAGCATTACGCCTAAGCTGATATGCAAGCATGCTGACACGACAAATAAAAGCACTGCTGACGACAGCGCAATTTCTCCAAACGTATAGGTAAACAAAGGAATAGCTAGATTTCCGCTATTGCGAAACATATGTGGTGGCGCCCAGGTTTTAAACGAGAGTGACGTCCATCGACATACCGGGATCATGAGTAGTGCGGGAATTAAAACCGCAACAATTGCCGCCAAAAGAAGCGGCCCCTGATTTGAATCGAGCGGCATGCTAACGAGTGACGAAAATACCAGTGCTGGCGTAAACACCTCAATATTAATGCGGTTTATTGGGCGAAAGTCAGGCTTGATGTAACGACCGACCAAATAGCCAACTCCGACAAGAGCAAAAACAGGGAAAAGAATATTTATGATTTGATTAATCATGGTCGCCTAGAAGCAGTGTAAGAAGCTAATGAGGAAATACACGAACTTCCACATTATCAATCTTTATATATGGCGTCATCGTTAAACAGCGAGAAGCGTGGGTTTAATCAAGCTTTCAAAGCACAGTTGCAAAGTACAGGTGGTCATACCTTTTAATCTAATTGTTACGTATCGAGTTACATACAAATCACTGAATTTACGACAAGTTCTATGTCAAGTGTCTGTTAAATAACCAATATCTGATATTTTTATTAAATAGTGTTTAATGTTGATATTTAAACTACTTTTAGTTTTATAATCTGGATGTTTTTCCTGATAAAGATGAAACAAAAACAAAAATATCAAATTTCTGGCGTTTAACAATAATTTACGTAGTGCTATTCCTTTTGTTCGCCAAGAAAAAAGTTGGCGAAAATCATAAGCTTGTCATACACTTCCTGATGTAACCCCGATATGTTGTTGAATTGGTAGGGTAAAACTGCTCTGGCGCTACACTAACGTAGCATTGTTTAACATAGCTTTGAGGAAAGTTTTATGGCGCTCACAAAAGCCGAACTGGCAGAAAACCTGTTTGATAAATTAGGATTTAGTAAGCGGGACGCCAAGGAAACGGTGGAAGTGTTCTTTGAAGAGATTCGTAAGGCACTGGAAAGTGGCGAACAGGTAAAACTGTCAGGTTTTGGTAACTTTGATCTTCGTGACAAGAATGAACGACCTGGTCGTAACCCGAAAACTGGTGAAGATATTCCAATTACTGCTCGACGTGTAGTGACTTTTCGCCCGGGTCAGAAGTTAAAAGCTCGTGTAGAAAACCTGAAGAAAGTACAGTAAGCCGAATAAATGGATCACGCTAAGGCGTGGTCTTTTTTTGCGTAAAATTCGTGTGCATACAAATGAAAACCACCACAATGCGGTGGTTTTTCTGTTTATGAGAGACGCTTAATGATATCGGTTACGCCGCTTCTAGATGCGTTGTTAAGTATGGTTGCCATGCTTGTTGGTACAAGTTCTTAGACTGTGTACGCATGTTGCGAATAGAGGCAAGCTCTATTTCGCTTAGCTCACGTTTTTCCAACATCGCTTGACGTTCTAGTTTCTGGATTTTTTCGTATAGGTCGTGTTCGGGACCGCTTTTTACATCTGCGATTGCTTTCAAGTGCAGTTGAACTTCGGCTACTAGGTTTGTTTTTGGTAAACGAACGAGCAAGTTCAAGTCTCTATATCCTGAAGGGCCAGGTTTTTTGAATCGATTTTTTACTTTCACAATCGTTGTTTCACGCTCTAACGTTTCATAAATGGAGACTAAGCTCGCGACGTCTTCAGCTACAATCGTTGCACGTGCTAGGTCAGTAATACGTTCAACTTTCCCATCTAACTCTAAAGCTATCTTTTCTTCTGCTCGTTGTTTGGATTTTACACCTGCGAAGTATGGCTGAGCGTCATTAAGAAGTGCGGTACTTTTACAGATAGTTTCAAGTTCAAATTGTGCTTGGTGTGCTTTGCTGTAAAGAATGTCGAAGTCAGAATATGGCTGAGTTGGCGTGGTGTCGATTGACTGAATGCCGTATAAACCGCTAAGGCTGTGTTTAAAAAGTTTCGAACAAACTTCGTTTTGGCTGGTTGAACGATTTTGTTCGCCACTAGGCGCAGGGGTAATTGGAAGTGCGGCAAATGCCGGTGCACGGCTAAGTACCAAAAGCATCAATGCTGTAGTACGAAGAAATAAGCTCATTCACTCTCCTTAACTTGCTTGTACTTAGAAAATAGGGAACATAAAGGTCGCTAAGTTCGGCAAATCAGGTACTAACTTATAAATGGGGCCATTACGAAAGATTCCAAGGTTTCAGTTTTATCTTGAAGTAGAATCGTGCGTTAGATCACCATTTCTCTTTTCTTTATTCTGATTATCAGATAAAGGCGCGTCTCCTATGAGACCGATTACATCCTATCACCGCAGTATTAACCAAAGATGAACGGCATAGACAAATTGAAAAAAAACGTTAGTCTTACCTCTCAAAATGAAAACAGCCGACAAGTAGAAAGTAAAATGAGAGACCAAGAATTTTGGCATAACAAATGGGCCAGCAATCAGATCGGATTTCACTTGGAAGATGTAAACCCGCTATTACCAGTATATTGGAAACACACTAATCCAAAGCGTGAAGATAAAGTGTTAGTTCCTTTATGTGGAAAGTCAGAAGACTTGATTTGGCTAGCGATGAAGCATGATTCGGTTGAAGGTGTTGAGCTAAGCCATATTGCTGTGCGTGCCTTTTTTGCTGAACATTTTTACACGCCAACGGTAACGCCTCTTAATGGCATGCACGAGCTTTATCAATTTGATGAGCTCTCTATTTATACTGGGGACTTTTTCACTGCACCAGTATCTCAAGCCGATATCATTTATGATCGCGCCGCGTTGGTTGCTTTACCGCAAGATATGCGAGAGGAGTATGTAGAGCGTCTCAAGCAACTGCTGAACCCAGGCGGTCGTATTTTGCTTGTTACACTCAACTATCCTCAAGAAGAGATGGCAGGGCCTCCATTTAGCGTGCCGGTCGAAGAGATAGAGCAGTTATTTTCAGGTTACAAAGTTACTTGTTTGAACGTAGATGAAGCTGACGAGAATCATCCTAAAATTGCGAAAAAAGGCTTAAGTCGCTTCTCTGAAGAAGTGTACTTAATCGAGAGTGAATAGGCTCTCTTCGGTTTGGAACACGAAATAGCGCAGCAATTTGAGCTGCGCTATTTTTGTATGAGTGGTTCGTATTTAATAAATGATATTCACTTTTGAAGCACTTTCAACAGCATCTTGAACGGCTTCTTCGGTGGTTTTTCGTCGCGTAAGGACAACACCTAAACGGCGGCGGCCATCGATTTCTGGCTTACCGAATAGACGAACTTGTGTTTGAGGTTGAGCTAAAGCTTTGCTTAGGTTTTCAAAGCGAATGTTTGTGGAAGTTCCTTGTCCAAGAATAACAGCAGACGCAGATGGGCCATATTGCACAATATTATTAATTGGCATTCCGGTAAACGCGCGCACGTGGAGAGCAAACTCAGACATTTCCTGTGAAATCATTGTAACCATGCCCGTATCGTGAGGGCGAGGAGAGACCTCATTGAAAATGACTTTATCGCCTTTAACAAATAGCTCTACACCAAAGATGCCGTAGCCACCGAGCGCGTTTACCACTTTCTCAGCCGTGTATTCAGCTGCTTTTACTGCGTTTTCTGACATAGTTTGCGGTTGCCATGATTCGCGGTAGTCGCCATCTTCCTGACGATGACCAATTGGAGCACAGAAATGCACACCGTCAACGGCTCTGATGGTCAATAAAGTGATTTCGTAATCGAAGTCGATAAAACCTTCCACGATAACGCGACCTGCACCCGTACGTCCGCCTTCCTGAGCGTAATCCCATGCTTTTGTAACGTCGTCTTCGGTCTTGATAACACTTTGCCCTTTACCTGAAGAGCTCATCACAGGCTTCACCACGCACGGAATACCCACATGCTCAACCGCGGCTTTGAAGTCTTCAAAGTTATCTGCAAAACGATAAGGTGAAGTCGTCAATTCCAGTTCTTCTGCTGCCAAACGTCGGATACCTTCACGATTCATTGTTAGCCTGGTTGCCTTAGCGGTTGGAACAACATTCAGTCCTTTTTCTTCAAGCTCTACCAGTTTGCCGGTTGCGATGGCTTCAATTTCTGGTACGACGTAAGTAGGTTGTTCCTTCGCAATAACTTCTTCTAAGGCGTTCCCATCTAACATGTCGATAACATAACTACGGTGAGCGACTTGCATCGCTGGAGCATTGGCATAGCGATCACAAGCAATCACTTCTAAACCAAGTCTCTGGCATTCAATGGCGACTTCTTTACCGAGTTCGCCAGAGCCTAAAAGTAATACACGGGTAGCATTTGCGCTAGTTGCAGTGCCAAACATAGTGTTCCCTTACAAAATAGAGTGATGAGACAGAAATTGCAGGAGATCATACTGAAGTTTTATGACAAAGCAAACGTTTGCTTTTGGTTTTTAGGTAATAAAAAAGCTCTACATGTTGTAGAGCTTTTTGTTGAATTTGTCGTTTATACGTTGACAAAACTAAGCGGAATATCTGGATTCAACGCTTCCAACGTTGATTGCGTATCGGCTAAGTGACTGATCTTACCTTCAGAGTTTTCTACCAATGCAGCGGCTTTGATGCTGTCAAAGGTTTCACCCGCAAGTAAAACTTGGATTAGCGCAACTTGTAGCGGTGGCAAGCTAGGATTAAACGCTGCATTTTCTGCATAAGCGCCTTGGAATACACGGCCGCTAGTCATCTCTAATGCTAAACCACTCAAGTTGTTGGTGTATGGAGAGTGGCTCATGTTCATCGCTTCAACTGCACTTTGGATGAGTGCGTCTTCATCATCACATGAGAATTGGTGTTTAACTTCTGCCATTAAGCCGGACTCGATACCGAGATCGTTTGGTCCAAAGGCTTCAGGCAGGTATTCATGAAGTGACTTTTCTTCACGTTCTGGGAGCTGGATTTTAAGCTCGTTTGCGGTAGATAACTCATTCATGAACTGGCGGCAGTGACCACATGGGCTGAAGTTGATAGTGATATCCTTAACACCACGTTCGCCTTTCATCCAAGCATGGCTAATCGCAGACTGCTCTGCGTGAACCGTTTGACCCAACTGTACACCAAAGAATTCCATGTTGGCACCGAAGTAAAGGCGACCTGAAAGACCACGAACGATAGCGCCGACATAAAAGTCAGAAAGGGGAGCATAGGAGTACGCTGCGGCAAAAGGAAGTAGCGCAACACGAAGCTCTTTGTCTGATAGACCGGTAGCTGAAAGCAACTGCTCAAATTGTTGAACTGAAAGCGTAGCATCAAAATCATCAGCTTGGATGATAGGAGCAAGTTGTTTGGAAAGTGCTTCTGGAGCGCCTGCTAGCGCCTGTTCAATGCGACTTTTCATGTTGAATCCTTGTTATTGCATGGACAGTTATTCTATGTGAAAGATAGAAATGTTCCGTGCGTTAGATCACGATAAATAATGCAATTGATAATTCTGTTACATAATTAGAGTGAGCTCACACATGTATTCGATTGCACAGGTGTGAAGCGTTATCTCCGTCTCACAATTAACCATATCAGTATATATTCATATGACCAAGGAGCAGGAGTATGTTACTAACGCGACTTTTACCGCTATGCTACTTTATACCTACGTAATCTAGAGCGAGTGGTAGCACCTAGAATGCTAATGCTATGAATGTATATCTCGATCAAGTCCCTTCACGATATTACTGGGTGAGGTTGATAGATAAGATAGGGTTTTGAAAAGGGTAAGGAAGAAGCGGAAAGGCTACGGCCTGCCGGAAGGAGGGCAGACCGAGAGCGCTTAACTATTGATATAGCCAGACAGCCAAAGCAAAAAAGCTTGGAGCCAAAATAGAAGTTATGATCCCACATAAAACCAATGCGAGTGATGAGAACGCGGCATCTATGGGCTGTTTCTCTGCACAAGTAGCGGTGCCTAAGGCATGAGAGACTGTACCCATTGTCAGACCACGTGCAATCGGGTGTTTAATTCCAATCAAATTGTAAATTGGGTATGCCAAAATTGCGCCCAATAAACCGACAATCAGAACCAAGATCGCTGCAACGGCGGCTTCACCACCGAGGTGACTCGATATTTCCATCGCTATTGGTGTAGTGACGGACTTACCCACTAGACTCGCGATTAAACTGATATCCGCTTTGAAAGCGACTGCGATCAAGGTGGTTGTCATCATCGACATCACACTGCCTACTGTGCAAGCAAAAGTGATGATTCGCCAGTTTGCTTTAATTTGTGGTAGTTGTTCATATAGTGGATAAGCCAGAGCAACTACGGCTGGTTGAAGTAAAAAACTGATCCCTTCGTTATCCGCATAATACGTTTCAAACGGTACATTTAAGTAAGTAAGCAAAGGAATGAGCACTGCAATACTGATCAGCAAAGGATTTGCTAGAGGATTATTCACTTTGATTGCAATTTGGCGCGCGACAAGAAAAACCGCAATGGTAACAACTAACCACATATCAGTGCTTCTCCTTTAACAAGTAGTCCAGCAGCCAAGCGAGGCTGACTAGTACAATGAGTGAGCCTCCAACTGCGCTAGCAATGATAGGGAGGGCATTAGCGAGTAGCATATCGAAATGTTGCATTAATCCGACGCTGATAGGAACGAACAATAAGATCATATAGCGGATAAATAGCGTGGCGCCCGGTTTGACCCAGTCGACTTTTACAAGCCCAAGAGTCATGGAGAAAAACAGTACGAGCATACCGATGACACTTCCTGGAACGGAAACGCCAGTGAACTTTTGAATGGTAATTCCGATGCCAAGTGCTCCCATGATGAGGAAGATTGAAATGAGCAGTTGGATCAGTTGTAAGAATCGTTCTTTAATCATTTTGACAGTATATAAACAACAAGCACACCATAAGGTGCGCTTGTATTAGGAGGAGTTAGGAAGCTAAGCTCTCTACATAACGGTACACGGATTTTAATATCGCAATCTTCTTTTCGTCACTTTCATGTTCGTGAACTAAGTTTTCTAAATTCAGCATGTACTCTTCAATTTGGCTTTCAAACACTTCTCGACAGTGTAGTGCCCAGCGTCTTTGTTCTTGCTCGTCTAATGTGCCTGGGAAGTTACGCGCACGATAGCGGAACAATAGAGGTTTAATGCGCTTGTCATCAAATTCAATGTCTAATGCAGCAAGATTATTCGGATCGGTTTCGCGAATGATATCCATAGCTGCGCGATCGGCTGGAGAAAAGAACCCGTCGTAAAGTTGTGTATCGACGTCATCACTTTTATCGAATTTGCGCTCGACTGAAAAGAGGCTAATCAGCTTTTCTCTAATTTCAGGATGTTGGCGCAACAAAGCGAGATTGGCGAGACATTGTTGGCGATCAATGCCAATAGACTCTGCATTTTCAGCCGTTAACGTTTTTGCAGGGGCGAGAATAGGGCATTTGTTCAAATGAACTAGTTTAACTGGCACTGGTAGCAATTCACCAAGATCTTCGCGCTTCGTGTAGAGTCTTTCGTGCAGCTCTTCTGCGGATAGCTCAAGAATAGGTTGAGGGTCTTTCGCTAAATCGATGGTGATAACGGCGTTATTATTGGTTGGATGCCAAGCAACAGGCACAATCCAGCTAGTGTACTGGCATTCGCGCCCTAGCATGCCTGAAACGTGCATCAACGGTGTCATGTTGACGATGTCGACTAAATCATTGAGCTTGCGCTTTTGGCGCATAGAAAAAAAGTAATCAAACAATTTTGGTTGCGCTGCTTTTACTTTCTTTGCCATTTCGATAGTCGCAACCACATCTGCCATGGCATCGTGCGCGTTACTATGTTCTATGCCGTTAGCCACAGACAAGTGTTCTAATTTAAAGCTAGTGAAGCCATCTTCGTTTTCTGGCCATTCTACGCCTTCTGGGCGAAGGGCATGGCACGCGCGTAGTACATCGAGTAAATCCCAACGTGAGTTACCGTTTTGCCAACTCCATGCGTATGGATCGATAAAGTTGCGATAACAAGTATAACGGGTCACTTCGTCATCAAAGCGAATGCTGTTGTAGCCTAAACTGGTAGTATTGGGTTTCGCGAGTTCAGCGTGAATCTTAGCGATAAACTCTGGCTCAGAAAGGCCTTCTTGAACCGTTTTTTGCGGAGTAATACCAGTAATAAGTGCAGCTTCAGGAGACGGAAGATAATCAGCAGGTGGCTGGCAGTACATGACTAAAGGCTCGCCGATGATATTAAAGTTTTCATCTGTACGAACACCAGCGAACTGGCTTGGGCGATCTTTCGCGGGGTTGGTTCCCCATGTCTCATAATCAAAGAAGAAAAAAGTGGGCTGATTATCTTGGTGCATTCTGCTTACCGTTTACAAAACCGATGACAGTATTAGACCATTCAACGCCTTGACTAGCAACGAAAGATGCAAGTTGAATTTTTGAAAATGAAAAAAGCCGATGGCGAACCATCGGCTTGATATTTTACGTTTTATCGCTTTGGAAGGAATTTGAGTTCTATGCTCGTGTTTCTTCCAATGTTGCTTCACTTTCTGGTGACTTCAGCACTCGGCTAGCAATTGTACCCGCAGTCATTGAGCCTGAAACGTTTAGTGCGGTACGTGCCATGTCAATCAGTGGTTCAATAGAGATAAGCAGTGCCGCGATGGTCACAGGTAAGCCCATTGCAGGAAGAACAATCAAGGCTGCAAACGTCGCACCGCCGCCGACACCTGCAATACCAAATGAGCTGATGGTGATAATCGCAATCAATGACAGGATAAAGTGTAGATCAAGTGGGTTGATACCCATTGTTGGAGCTACCATCACTGCAAGCATTGCAGGATAGATACCCGCACAGCCGTTTTGGCCGATAGTGGCACCAAACGATGCTGATAGGTTTGCAATCGCTGGTGGTACGTTAAGCTTGGTGATTTGCGCTTCTACGTTTAGTGGAATTGTTGCTGCTGAGCTACGGGATGTAAACGCGAAGGTCAGTACAGGCCAGATTTTCTTAAAGTATTCCGCAGGGCTAACGCCAACAAAAGAGACCAATACGCCATGAACAACAAACATCAGTGCGATAGCAACATAAGACGCCACAATAAAGCCAAGTAGGTTTAGGATGTCGCCTGCGCTTGATGTCGCTACCACTTTTGCCATCAGTGCTGCGATGCCGTATGGCGTTAGGGCCATGATCATCTTCACTAATCGCATAACGATAGATTGAGCAGCTTCTACGAAAGTACGAATCGGTGATTCCAACTCTGCTTTTTCCATCATCACTTTACGAGCGGCGATACCAGTTAACACGCCGAAAATCACAACAGCGATAATTGATGTCGAGCGAGCACCTGTTAGATCAGCAAATGGGTTGGTTGGAATGAAGCTAACTAGCATTTGAGGAATAGTTAAGTCACTTACTGTACCGGCACGGCTTTCTAAAACGGCGATACGAGCGGTTTCACGCGCACCTTCAGTTAACCCTTCTGCTGACAGGCCAAATGTCGTTGTCACCAAAATACCGATAAGTGCAGCAATTGCAGTCGTTACTAGAAGAACAGAGATGGTCAGGCCAGAAATTTTACCTAAAGATCCACCTTTCTCCAACTTAACAACTGCAGAGATCATCGATACCAATACTAGTGGCATGATGACCATTTTCAGTAGACCAACGTAGCCACTGCCTACAATGCCTACCCATTCAAGTGTTTGAGCAATTGCGCTGTTGCCTTCACCGTGAATGAGTTGCAAAGCAAGACCAAAAAGAGAACCGGTAACAAGACCGATCAAAACGAGACGTGAAAGAGTGTGTTTCTTTTGTTGCTGATTAAATAGAAAGAACAATATTCCAACAAAGACGGCTAGAGAGGCTATCACTGCAAAATTCATAATTTGACCTTATCAACCAGCCGAAGTGGCGGTTGTTTTTTATACGGGGTTTTATACGGATTTATTTATGGAGCGTAAGATAACGCTCGTGATATAACTTTAAAAATGACAAACGGGTATTAGCTAGATCTAAAATGAATATAAAAACGAGATCTAAGTCGCGTGAGAGTGTGAATTAGCACGTTAATTGTACAAAATGGTTATTCGTAGTGATGCAGTAAGTCACGCATTTCTTTCCTTTGTAAGTAAACCACCGAGTCTTCTTGATAACTGAAAAGTTGATAAATCATCGCTTTGGCGACATCTTCTGCTCGAATAGGTAAAAAGTTGGACAGTTTGCCTAGCATAAGTGGGCGAATTACCTTAAACAGAGTTTGTACTAACTTCTCGTCCATTCTTGGGTTTTGACGTTGACCAACAAGCGGGCCTGGGCGAACAAATACGATTTCCTCAAAATCCATAGCTTCGATTCGTTGTTCCATTTGTCCTTTACAAGCTAAGTAATGGGATGGCGATTTACTATTTGCACCGAGGCTAGAAACAACCGCAAGGCGTTTGACTCCGATTGTTTTCATTTGTTGGGCGACTTTGCACACCAGATCAACATCTACTCTACGCAAATTATCCTTACTGCCTGCTTGCTTAAGGGTCGTGCCTAAACAGATAAAGCCGATGGTTGGTGTTGGTTGGTTCTCATCCCATTGGTGGATAGAAAGGTCTGCATCAATGAGAGGAATAAGCTTGTTGTCCACATCTAGGACGCCATCGAGTGGGCGGCGAGAAAGATAATATAAGGTACCAACACCTGATTGATTTATGAGGTTTGCAATGACTTTTGAGCCTACTAAGCCAGTTGCACCGGCGATGATTGCGCAGGTGTTGTTATCCATATCTTTTCTCCTATATGGGAACATAGTCTAAGCTATTGTAGCGGATTTCAACGAGTTACTTATAATCTCGTGCAAGAAAGGTGAGACGCTCTGCGAACTCGGCAGACTATCCTGAGATAAACTTGATTAGCGCTGCCCCAATTGGATGCAAGTGTATACAATAGTGGGCGCGCAAAAACTGTCGCTGAACAAGACCTCTTGAACAACAGAACACCTCTCACCCAGACAACATCAAAGGAACGTAAAAAATGGATGACTCTTTTGCTGCGGAGATACAAGCAAGCATAGATAACAAAACCAAACCCGTCGGTTCTTTAGGCTTATTGGAAAAGGTGGCACTGCAGTTAGCTCTTATTCAAAGTCAGAATAAACCTCAGCCAGTTGATTCCATCGCTATCTGCAAACCAAGCATGCTGGTATTTGCTGGAGATCACGGCGTTGCAGAGGAGGGTGTGAGCATTGCGCCAAGCGAAGTCACTCAGCAAATGGTGGCTAACTTTCTCGCTGGCGGCGCAGCCATCAACTGTTTTTGCGACATTAATGGCATTCAACTCAAAGTAATAGATTGCGGCATGTTGGCTCCCATTGATGTGCTGGTTCCAGAATTTAAATCCCATCCCAACTTGGTTGAACAACGGTTGGGTAACGGTACGGCTAATTTTTCTAAACAATCCGCGATGTCCCCAGAACAAGTGGCGTTAGGTTTAGAATATGGTGCGAAGATTGCTGAGCATACCATTTTGCATGGTTCAAACCTCTTAATGTTCGGCGAGATGGGCATCGGTAATACCAGTTCGGCCTCAGCACTGTTATCGGCGCTGAGCTCATTAGATATTGATTATTGTGTTGGCGTTGGCACCGGAATCAATCAACAGCAGTTGAGCCGCAAATATAAACTGGTAGCACAGGGGGTAAACCGATGTCGAGGTCTTGATACCAAAGCGATTCTCGCACAGGTTGGGGGCTTTGAAATCGTACAAATGGTGGGCGCTTTTTTAGAAGCCAAGCGGCTTAAAACTCCAGTTTTAGTGGATGGGTTTATCGTATCGGTAGCGGCTTATATTGCGACGTTGCTAGATGAAGAAACGCGTGAATACATGTTGTTTGCCCATCGCTCTGAAGAAAATGGACATAAATTTGTATTGGAACATCTAAAAGCAGAACCTCTGCTCGACCTTGGTTTACGGCTAGGGGAGGGAACAGGAGCCGCTCTTGCCTTACCCTTGTTAAAAGCTGCTGCCCAGTTTTACAACAAAATGGCGAGCTTCGAGAGTGCAGGAGTTACAGTTTAGTGTCAGTCCCTGATAATTCTGAGAAAGTCATGCCGTCATCGTTAAGATACCAGTGGGAGTTATTTCTATTAGCTACCAGTTTTTTTAGCCGCTTACCCGTGCCCCAAGCGTTGCCTTACAGTGAAGAACGCATGAATCAGGCAGGCCGTTACTTTGCGTTAGTTGGTCTCGTGCTTGGAGCACTTTGCGCTTTAGTATTCTCGCTCACCTCAATTTTTTTCCCAGAGTCGGTTGCCATAGTATTAACGATGGTGTTTAGCTTATTGTTAACTGGGGCTTTTCACGAAGACGGCTTGACCGATATGGCGGATGGCATTGGCGGTGGCATGACCGTAGAGCGACGCCTCTCTATTATGAAAGACAGTCGTATTGGCACTTATGGTGCCGCCACTCTCATTATGGCGTTATTGGCTAAGTATGTTTTTTGGAGTGAACTAGCTAACTTGCCGCACTTTTGGTTGGTCATTGTCGTCGCTTACACCGCAAGCCGAGCACTAGCAGCGACGCTTATTTATGACATGCCTTATGTCAGTGACAGTGATACGTCGAAAAGTAAACCGCTAGCAAGTCGCCAGTCTTCTCTAGAAGTCTCCATTTTGTTGTTTACTGGTGGCGTAACATTGCTTGTACTTGGTATCGCGGATGCGATCTTGATATCGCTTGTTCTCGTGGTATTTCGTTTGATGTTCAAACGTTGGTTAACCAAGAGAATTGGCGGCTTTACGGGGGATTGCCTTGGCGCAGCGCAACAGTTGTCGGAACTGCTTATTTATCTCACTATGATTGGGTTGTATCACTCCTCATGAAGCAATTGATACTCGGTGGCGCGCGCTCTGGGAAGTCGCATTTGGCAGAAAAAACAGCTAAGCAATTATCGGTCGCTTCTCAGCGAGCATTACACTATGTTGCAACCGCGCTGCCATTTGACCAAGAAATGCGAGAGCGAATAGCGCATCATCAAAAGCAACGCGGGGGCGAGTGGCAAGAGCATGAATGCCCCCTTCATTTATCTGAGTTACTGACAAATTTCGCTATCACCGATGTTGTATTGATCGACTGTTTAACCTTGTGGCTCAACAATTGGATATTTGAGTTAGGTGATGAATGTTCCAATGAGAAGCTAGAAGCAGAAATTGAAAAGCTTATACAGGTGGTACGTGGCTCAGATGCGACGTTAATATTCGTCTCTAACGAGGTTGGAATGGGCATTGTACCTTTGGGGGCGGTTAGTCGTTATTTTGTGGATAATGCAGGACGGATGAATCAAAAACTAGCCAGTGTTTGCCATCGTGTTACCTTTGTTGCTGCTGGTTTGCCGTTGGTTCTTAAAGAGTAGGATGGAACAAAATGAAAACACTCAATATCTATCTTGTGCGTCATGGAAAAGTAGACGCTCTACCAGGACTCCATGGCCAAACAGATGTAAAAGTTACGCCTGCTGATCAAGAGAGTATTGCTCGGGCTTGGGCTGAGAGTGGACGAGGTGTGGGTGGAATAATTTCTTCTCCACTTTCACGCTGTCAAGAACTGGCAAACATCATTGCTGAACAGCAATTATTACCAGTAATGACGGATGAATCTTTACAAGAGATGGCATTTGGTGATTTTGATGGTATGCCTTTTGATATGCTCACTGAGCAGTGGAAAAAGCTAGATGCTTTTTGGCAATCGCCAGCACAACATACGTTGCCGAATGCTGAGAGCTTAAGCACATTTTCTGAGCGCATATGTCGCGTTTGGTCTCAAATCATCAACGATATCAATGACAATCTACTTATCGTCACGCATGGTGGCGTCATTCGTATGATTCTTGCTCATGTATTGGAGTTAGATTGGCGTAACCCAAAGTGGTATTCGACGTTGTCGATAGGAAACGCTTCTGTCACGCATGTAACAATTACCATAGATGAGCAAATTTACGCCTCGGTGCGTTCGATTGGCGTACCTCTTTTAACTCGTTAATTTATAAATATTAAAATGCCCAGAACGATATTGCTTACGGGCATAGTCACGGAAGATGTCAGTGGAAGCCCATCTGCTAGGTGCAGGAAGCGAAAATTGACTCAGTTACATAAAAAGGAAATATAGAAATGACAACGCCGAGTTGGGATTTGTCCATCGTTTATAACGACCTTTCTGACCCACGAATTCAAGACGATATTGCTCTTGTGGAACAATGTATTGATCTTTTGAATAAACAATCAGCAGATTGTGGCAACGTAGAGATCATGCAAAATGCGATTTTAACCAATGAAGCCGCGAGTCGTTTAGCGGGCACAGTTGCAAATTTTGCGAGTTGTTATGCTTCTGTTGATGCAACAAACGCCGAAGCGAAATCGTTACTTGGTAAAATGACCCGCATCTTTTCGGAGCTTTCCCAAGCGTTCAGTCCCTTTGATTTGACATTAACTCATGCCGACGAAGAGTTTATCTTGCGCGTGTTAGACCATGAGAATCCTGATATCAGTGGGCAAGCTTTTTCTATCTTGAATTCTAGAAAGTTGGCGGATACTCGTCTTAGCAACGCAGAAGAACAGTTACTGGCTGCGATGAGTGTGGATGGCAAATCGGCTTGGGGTAACCTATACGATAACCTGACTGGCTCATTGAAAGTGAAGCTTGAGTACACAGATGGTAATAGTGAAGAGCTTGGGTTTTCTCAAGCGGCAAGCATTCTTTATGGTTCTGAATTCGAGCGTCAAGAAGCCGCGTGGCGAGGCGTACAAGATGCAATGCAAACGCACCAAGAATCATTCGCTGCGATTTTGAATGCGTTAGCAGGATGGCGCTTAACTGAAAACAAAAAGCGTTCTACGAAGCGTGAAGTTCACTTCCTAGAGCCGAGTTTGCATGGTAGCCGAATCCAAGCTGAAACTTTAAATGCGATGATGACCGTAGCCAAAGACAGTCGAGCTATTGGTCAGAAAGCGGGTTTATTGATGGCGCAAGTACATGGTCTGGATGAGATGAAACCTTGGAATCATCTGGCGGCTATGCCTGCTTTGAGCGGTGAAGCGAAGGTTTACGACTTTGATGAAGCGATTGAGGTTATTTGTGAAGCATTTGAAACAGTAAACCCTGAGATGTCGGAATTTGTCCGTTTGATGGTACAAAATGGTTGGATTGATGCCGCGCCAAATGCTAACAAGCGTCTTGGCGCATACTGCACCAAACTGCCAGCAACGCGAACACCACTTGTGTTTATGACTTGGAGTGGCAGCCGGTCAGACCTTATGACTCTGGCACATGAACTTGGCCATGCGTTCCATAACTGGGTTATTCGTGATTTGCCACTTTGCCAAACTTACTACCCAATGACGTTAGCAGAAACCGCCTCTATCTTTGCAGAAAACATCGTTCGTGATCATTTGATTTCGAAAGCTGAGAGCGTTGATGAAAAGCTCGAGATGTTGTGGGAAGAGTTGTCATCTGCGCTAGCTTTAATGATCAACATTCCGGTTCGCTACGAGTTTGAAAAATCGTTTTATGAACGCCGCCAGGATGGAGAGTTAACCGCAGATGATTTCTGTGAGTTGATGTCAGAAACTTGGAAAGAATGGTATGGCGACGTAATGAGCGAACCGGATCCGTACTTCTGGGCAAGCAAGCTGCACTTTTCTATTGATAGCGTGAGCTTTTATAACTACCCATACCTATTTGGTTTCTTGTTTAGCAAGGGTATCTATGCACAGCGAGAAACCAAAGGCGAAGCGTTTTACACCGATTACATCAATTTGCTGCGCGATACAGGCTGCATGATGGCGGAAGATGTCGTCGAAAAGCATCTGTCGATGGATTTAACCCAGCCAACGTTTTGGCAGCAGAGTGTTGAGCTAGTGCGTGAAAAAGTCGATGAGTTTGAGCGTTTGCTCGCACAGCGCGGCTAAGTTTTTCGCAGTGTTGATGCATAATCTGCTTTATAGCTACAAAAATTTGATCAAATCATAATGATCTTAATCAGGGCTGTGGTAAAGTTCACAGCCCTAACACTTTGTAATTGTTTGAAAATTAAACGCCTCAATGCTTGATTTGAGTGCCTGGCGCGAAAAGGCATCGGATTTTCGAGGGAAATAGTGATTTCTACTCATAAGTGAGATCGCAGCAACAAAAATCCTTTGTACAATTTATTAACATATCCGCCGTGCTATTAAGGAGTAACGCATGACGAAGTCTCTCTTTCGCCAATCGTTTTTAACTGACACGTTAGATGTTCATATTGATGTTGCACCAGCGGAGCAGGTGCTTTCTAGCGGTGTAAAACTTAAACTCTATCAGCGTGGTGTATTAGAAGTAATCCCTGCGAATTATACTCAGGATACGAAGAACATCATCATCTCTTGTGGGGTTCACGGAGATGAAACCGCACCGATGGAGCTGGTGGATTCCATTATTCAAGACATAGAATCTGGGTTCCAGACGGTCGATACCCGTTGTCTGTTCATTATCGCTCACCCAGAATCCACTCTGGCGCACACGCGATTCCTCGAAGAAAACCTCAACCGTCTGTTTGACGAAAAAGAACACAAACAGACAAAAGAGCTTGTTATCGCCGATACACTTAAGCTGCTTGTTCGAGATTTTTATCAGGATACCGACCCGACAACACGCTGGCACCTTGATTTACACTGCGCGATTAGAGGCTCCAAGCACTATACGTTTGCAGTAAGTCCTAAGACTCGCCATCCTGTGCGCAGCAAAGCATTGATCGATTTCTTGGACAGTGCACACATTGAAGCTGTGCTCCTGTCAAACTCCCCATCGAGTACGTTTAGCTGGTACAGTGCCGAGAACTTTGGTGCGCAGGCTCTGACGATGGAGCTTGGGCGTGTGGCTCGTATCGGTGAAAATGACCTCGATAAACTGACCGCGTTTGATTTGTCTTTACGTAATTTGATTGCGGAAACGAAGCCAGAACACCTACCAAAACCATGCATTAAGTATCGCGTAAGTCGCACAATCGTTCGTTTGAACGAAGACTTTGACTTTATGTTCGACGACAATGTTGAAAACTTCACCTCATTTGTTCACGGCGAAGTGTTTGGTCATGATGGCGACAAACCATTAATGGCGAAGAATGAAAACGAAGCGATTGTCTTCCCGAACCGCCACGTCGCAATAGGTCAACGTGCAGCTCTGATGGTTTGTGAAGTGAAAACCCGTTTTGAAGAGGGTGAGTTGGTTTACGATTAATCCAACATTGCTTTGAGAAGTTAATTGCAATTTACCGAGGCTTAACTGTAAGGTTAAGCCTCGTTTGTTTTTATCGGCCGCTATGGATTTTCAACAACTTATCTTGAACAAGGAACGACGCTGGCAACGTAACCTGATGGTTATGTCGATCGTGCTCGCTGTACTCTCTGCCATTCACTTGATGGTCGGAGAAATTTTCCTTTCTCCTTTTCAATCCTTATCTGCATTTGAACAGAAGTTATTGGTGGACTTGCGTTTACCGAGGTTAGTGTCTGCGGCAATTATTGGTGCTGCGTTAGCGGTATCTGGCGCGACGTTACAAGTGTTGCTTGGGAACGTGTTGGCTGAACCTGGCGTGCTTGGTATCTCTGGTGGCGCAAGCTTAGCAATGGTCTTAATCATGTTCGCGTCACCTGTTCTTCCTACCCCGATTGTTTTTATGTTGGCAGCGATTACAGGCTCGATGGTATTCACGTTTGTTTTGGTGGCGATAGCAAGGGCAATGCACCTGACGACGGCTCGATTGCTTTTGGTTGGGGTCGCATTGGGTATTTTATCGAGCGCGATTGTGACGTGGGCATTTTACTTTAGTGATGATCTCAGTTTACGCCAACTGATGTATTGGTTAATGGGCAGTATTGGCGGTGCAAGTTGGTATCAACATACCGTTACTTTGGTGATGTTACCGGTGCTTATCTGGTTATGTTGTAAAGGCAAATCGCTTGATAAATTGATGCTGGGTGAGATTCATGCAACCCAATTGGGTGTCGATGTGCATCAAATGCGTTGGAAATTGATCCTCGCCATTTCTGTTTTGGTGGGTAGTTCAGTCGCTTTGGGTGGCATCATCAGTTTTGTTGGTTTGGTGGTGCCGCACTTGTTGCGTTTGGCTTTTGGTACGGAAAACCGTTATTTATTGCCACTTTCTGCAATATCTGGTGCTGCGTTGCTTGTATTTGCTGACATCGGCGCAAGACTGTTATTGGACTCCGCAGAGTTACCTTTAGGTGTCATGACAACATCGATTGGCGCACCTATTTTCATCTGGATGCTGGTGAAGAGTCATGATGCACGTTAAACATATGTCGGTTGGTAGTCGATTATTGCCTCTTTCTTTTGAATGCAAAGCTGGCGAAATCGTACATATCGTTGGGCCTAATGGTTCCGGTAAGAGTACTTTATTGGCTGCGATTTCTGGTACGTTAAGTCACCGAGACGGTATGAGTGGTGAAGTGTACGTTGGCAACAAAAACTTGCTTACTTTACCGTTGTCAGAGCAAGCTCATGTGCGAGGTTATTTGTGTCAGCAATCACGCCCTGCATTTAATGTCGATGTTTTTCAGTATCTAGCACTATCTCTGCCGAGTGGCGCTGAGATTGCGGATATCAAAGTGCGTGATGCCGTCAATATGGTGGTGGAGCTGGTACAACTGCAAGATAAGCTTCATCGCAGTATTCAAACATTATCCGGTGGTGAGTGGCAGCGTGTCCGATTAGCAGGTGTATGTTTGCAGGTGTGGCGTACCATTAATCCTTTTTCGCAGTTTTTAATTTTGGATGAGCCAGCAGCACCGTTAGATATTGCGCAAGAGGGTCTGCTCTATCAATTGATTAACGCTATGGCGGCGCAGGGAATTGGAGTATTGGTTGCTAATCACGATCTCAATCGCACATTAAAGCACGCAGATAAAGTATTGCTGCTTAACAACGGTGTGCTGCACTCATCAGGAAGTGCCGATACTGTGCTAACGGAAGAAGCGCTCGGGGAAGTGTTCAATACTCAAGTCAAAAAGGTCATCGTAGATGAGCAACCTTATTTAATCTTTGATTAGTATTTAGGGACAATAAAAAAACGACCTACTTGAGGTCGTTTTTTTAATCGAGAAAGCCAAACTCAACGCTTACTGAGTTAGCGGTTTTAGATCTGCTGGGCGGTAGTAAACAGATTTGAGTACTTTGCCTTTACGAATGGTTTTACCTTCCGATACGAAATCTTCGGCGCATTTCGCGATGATGTATTCACCTTTCTGCACCGCCATCAACTTGATGCCTTGTTCTGCGTAGAATGCTTCTGTTTCTGAGTACTCTTGCTCGTTACGGCATACTTTGCTCATGTTGCTTGAATGTACTTCATCCCAGCAAGGAATAAACTCGATACCACGGTTTACCGCAACGTTTAATAGAAGATCAATTAAGTAGCTGATCGCCAGATTGTCTTCTACTTTGCTGTGGCCAAGATGAACGAGACGGCCCATTAATACATACACGCTGTCTACGATGGCATCTGCTTGCTCAGTTTTACAATCTGCTTCTGCTAGCTCTGTTAGCTCTTCGATCGCCAAAGAGGTGTGTAGTGTGTCTGCTTGCGTATCAAGGCTTGCAGCGTCTGCGACTGGTAAGTCGAACGTACTACGGAACTCGGTGATATCACGGTATAAGTGATCAAAAATCTCTTGGGTTAGCTTTGACAGTTGCATTCTAATTTCCATTGAATCGATTGAAGCGGCAATGATACCAAACCGCACTTTGAACCCCAAGGGCATTGCATCTAACTGGTGATAAATCTGCCTTTGGGGAATAGTGGTGCTTAACGAAATAGGTAAGGGAACAGCTTTTTACGTTCTTCCTCTGAAAGGGAGGAAACACGAGCGATGTTCGTATCGGGAATGGATTCAGGATCAGGATAGTGTTTTAGTACCTTTTCCATACTCTCTTCGCGAATCAAATGGAAGATCGGGTAAGGAGAACGATTGGTCAGGTTTTCGTCGTCTTCAGGCCTTGCGCCACCAAAACAGTAATCAGGATGGAAAGTCGCTACTTGGAAAATACCTTCCCAGTTTTGCTGCTTAATTAATCCTTCAACCCAATCTATGCAAAAGTTGTAGTCCCAGAAATCTTGTAGCATGTTGGGAACCACAACCAACGTGGTCTCAAGCTGTTCGGGCTCTGTGTTACTCAGCTCAATCAGTTGCAATAAAATATCTTCAAGAAGCGTTTCTTCTTGAGTCGCTTCACTAACAAAGATTTTGATTTGTTTATTACGTTGCGGCTTGGCAGCAAACGGACAAAGGTTGAGCCCGATTACCACATCGTTGAGCCATTGGTTGACCTGTTGAGTGATCGCTTCGATATCTGTGTTTTGTGTTGAACGCGTTGACATACGACTTTCTGGTTTTATTAAAGTAGCGCAAGCATAGCAGAGTTGGTTATCCAAGTAACCAGAGAGGTATTACGTAAATGAGCGTACCTTAGCTACTCTTTAAACTCGCAGTGTCAGGTGTTTGGTCAGTATGCTTTCTTTCGGCAATGTGTTTCAAATACGCAATTGCAGCAAACATTGCTAGGTAGACGGCGCTTCCCCCCATAAGAACACTCGACCAACCTCCATGCTGCCAACAATAAAGAAGTAAGAATCCTCCTAAGCTACCGCCTACGTAGTAGTGTACTAAGTAGAGCGCTGTCGCGGTGGCTTTGGCACGAGTGGCATTCTGACCGACCCATCCGTAGGCGAGGGTATGAGTAAAGAAGGCACCAAAACTTATTAGCAACAATCCAACTAGCATTGCAGTCAAGCTTTCAACCGCCGCAATCCACATCCCCGTCATGCTCACTATCGCGCCTAAGAACATACCGAGGATTGATGAATAACGTTTACTCCAGTGGCCTGCGCAACGAGAGGAGAAAGTCCCTCCCAAGTAACAAATAAAGATCAGTGAGGCCAACCCGACGGGCACATTGTGAGGTTCACTCACCAGACGGAAACCCATGACGGAGTAAAGGTTGACGAACAAAGCAAAGTTGAGTCCTCCTATCAGCATCGCGAACCACACGCGTTGGTTTTTAAAATGACCAATAAGCGCACGATTTTGATGGCGCAAGCTGCTTGATGACGGGGTGAAGTTGCGCTGTGTTGGCAATAAATAGTGAACGCCAATGACACCAAGCAGAGTGAACACCATCATAACTTCAATGGCGACATCAACACTGAAATTGTCCGCCAATAAGCCGCCGCTAATACGCCCTGCAATACCGCCTAATGAGTTAGCCGCAATGTACGTTCCAATTGCCATCGAGAAAGCGTGCTTGTCGAGCTCTTCTGCCATGTAAGCCACGGCGACCGCAGCAAAAGCTGCGAGCGCGACACCGATCAGTGCTCGACATACCACCAAAAACAGAAATGAGTCACCAAACAGCATCAAAGCGGAAAGGGTAGGAATCGAAAACAGACCAGCCATCATGACTGGCTTTCGTCCCACTGATTCTGACAACACAGCCATCGGAACGAGGCTAAAAGAGAGAGCGAGTGTTGAGGCCGCAAATAACCAGTTCACTTGCGTTTCTGAGATCGTAAAAATTTGGGCAAAAGTGGGCAGCATTGGCTGTAGTAGGTATAAATTTGAAAAAACCAAGAAGGAACCAAGCGCTAGCGAGAGCGTAATGCGTTTGTATTCCGGTGTGCCAAAACTGACCATGAATCCTGCCTAATGTGAGCAAATGGAGAGACTGTGATCAATCTATCAGTTCGTTATAAATTAAAAAAATATATTAAAAATATGGACACCATATATTTTTGATCTAATGGAATCGAAACAACTTAAACATTTTCTGGCGGTCGCTGAACACGGAAACATTACCCATGCGGCGAAAGCCCTGCATATTGCCCAGCCCGCATTAAGCATTTCTATCAAAAAGTTTGAGCAGTCTTTGGGCGTTACCCTATTTCGCCGTGATGATAAAAAAATCAGCTTAACGAAAGAGGGCGAAACGTTATTTGTACATGCTAAGCGGGTGATTCAACAGTTGCACGACGCGCAGCTCGCGATTGATGAGTTGAAAGGTTTAGCGAAAGGCGAAGTAAGACTAGGGACGCCATCAATGATGGGCAGTTATTTCTTTCCACGAATTGTGATGGCGTTTAAAAGCCAATTCCCTGAGTTAAAATTGACCTTGGTCGAAGCTGGAACTCAATCGATTCGTCGTATGCTGCTCAATGGTCAACTCGATATCGGTGTGATCAGTTGTGATAATGTGCCTGATGATCTAGAAACTGACCATTTGTTTACTAGCCAAATGGTCGCAGTTGTTTCACCTGAGCATGAGTTAGCCCAGCGAGACGCTCTTACTTTTGATGAGTTCTTTGAACACGATTTGGTTATGTTTCAGCATGGCTATTTTCACCGTGAATTTTTGGATCAGGTGAGTGAGGAGCATGGGTTTACCATGAAGTCATCATTCGAGACCAACTTACTGCCTTTGATTTTGAGTATTGTGAAACAAGAGTTTGCGATTACCGCGTTACTGGAATTGGTGACTCAACATGAGTCGGGCGTTGTTGGCCTACCGTTTGAACCACCCGTTACGCTGGATCTGGCACTTGCTTGGCGCAAGCAGGGGTACTTATCAATAGCAGATCGAACGTTTATCGACTTTATCAAGCGCTACGTTTAAATGCAGCGCAGATTCATCGTCCGAGCACTAGTCGCCTTTGTACATCTTCTCGAAGTTCTTTGGGTTCCAGCCAATCATTACCCGATCACCAATTTTTAAAACAGGCACTGAACGAGCACCAAGCGCATCAAGTTCTTTGCGACCGCGTTGCATCTTAGCATTGCACAAACGATAGTTAATATTTTTCGAATCCAGATAACTTTGAGCATCTTTGCAGTGAGGGCATTTGTCTTTGACGTAAAGAACGACACGTTTCATTGAATTTCTCTCCATTATCATTGGGAGGCGAAGTTTAACGGCCTTTCGTCATAAATGAAAGGCGAAAGCTAAGGTGAAACTGTCCTTTATCTCAGGTATATTGAGCGCCTTTATTTTGTCATAACAGACGTTAACTCTATGCATCCGTCACTTCGATACATTCAAGGCTACCCACAAAACATCGTAGAGCAGGTGAGCTCATTGATAGCGAGTGGCAAGTTTGTTCCTTGGTTCGAAAAACGTTATCCCGATAGGCACCAAATCAAAAGCGAAAGGGCGCTCTATGAGTACGCCATGGCAATCAAAAACCGCTACATGAAGAAAGCCGCGCCAATCAGTAAAGTCGTCTACGATAAGAAAATTCACGCGGTAAACAACGCGCTTGGTTTGCACAGTGTAATCAGTAGAAACCATGGCGGTAAGCTGAAGTCGAAAAACGAGATTCGCATTGCCAATGTATTTAAGGATGCGCCCGAGCCACTATTAAGAATGCTGGTGGTACATGAGTTGGCGCATACTCGTGAGAAAAACCACGACAAGGCGTTCTATCAGCTATGTTGCTATATGGAGCCTGAGTATCACCAACTCGAATTTGATGCTCGTTTGTTTATGATTTACCTCGATTTAAAAGCGAATTTGAATGAAGAACAATAATCACAACGCGAAGCAAGCAAAGCCAAAGACTTCAATGGCGGGTCAGAATAAAGACGCGAATAAAGCCAAGCCGAAGCGTGTTAAAGACAAAGTTGCGCGCAAATCCTCGCAGCCTGCAGGAAAGAGCGAAGTCGAGTTCATAAAAATAGCGAAGAATGGTTTGCATGAGCGTAATGTTCATCGAGGTCGTTACGATTTTAAAAAACTCGTGGAAAGTGAACCACAGTTAAAGCCATTCGTTATCAAAAATCCGAAAGGGGAAGACTCCATAAACTTCTCTGATCCTAATGCTGTTAAAATGCTCAATAAAGCATTGCTTGCTGCGTATTATGGTATCGAGTTCTGGGACATTCCCGACACCTACCTTTGCCCACCGATTCCGGGCCGCGCTGATTACATTCACCGAGTGGCAGAACTACTTGATGGTGAAGTAAAAGGTCAGTACGCGCACCAAAAAGTGAAAGCGTTGGACATTGGCGTGGGAGCAAACTGTATTTATCCGATTGTTGGTGTAACAAAATACGGTTGGCACTATACGGGCAGCGATGTCGATCCAAAATCCATCCAATCGGCTCAAACGATCGTAGAGCACAATCGTGCTTTGACGGGAAAAATTGCACTGGTACAGCAACACAATGATGCCAATATTTATCTAGGTATCATTCAACCGAATGATCGTTATGATGTGACGACATGTAATCCGCCATTCCACCGTTCGGCGGAAGATGCCGCTATGGGCAGCCAGCGTAAAATCGATAATCTAAAAGCAAACCAGCGTAAGAAAGGACTAAAACCTCAAACCACACAAGTAAAGACAAGTAAGCCGGCGTTGAATTTTGGCGGTCAAAACGCTGAATTGTGGTGTGAAGGTGGAGAAGCGGCGTTTATCCGAAAAATGGCGAATGAAAGCCAAGCTTTTGCCGCGCAGGTCTTGTGGTTTACAACACTCATATCCAAAAAAGACAACGTTCGCCCGATGCGTAAGCAGCTTGAAAAATTGGGTGTGAAAGCCGTTCGTGTGGTTGAAATGAGTCAAGGGCAGAAAGTGAGCCGCTTTGTAGCTTGGTCATACATGGATAAACAACAGCGCAAAGCATGGATTGAACTAAAGTGACGTTGACCGTTTCACACTGAGCAATAAAGTAGAAAGCCCGCTGATATCAGCGGGCTTCTATTTTGGGAGATCTAAAACTTAATGATGGGCTCACAATCTAGTGAACTGAGAGAGACAAAAGTATCTGTTTTGGCATAGTACAAGCCACAGGTTTCACCTCTGATCTGCAACGTATATTGGTCTGGAAGATCCGTATAGCTGCCATCCAACAGTTGATTGTTGTTCCCTTTTACTCGTCCTTTTTCAATCAACAAATGCGGTGAGGATTCAAATACGTTATTTGCGACTCTAGGTGCTGGTGTCCCTTGGATTTCTGCGATCGCGTTTTGAATCTCTATGACTGTTTCCGGAGAGTTCTTTTTACTCAATGCTTCAACGGGTTCTTGTGACATAGCTTGGCATCCTATCAAAGAAATCGAAGTGCCTAAGAAAAGCGCAACCCGAATCAGCATTCGTAAAAAGTTAGTTGATCTCAACATGAATTGCCTCTGTTCGTAGCGGAGAGCGAAGATCGCTTAACTCCGGAGATGAAATGTTACGCGGCATGGCGTTGAAACTTGAAGGGGATACTGGCGGACAGGTTCCAGTTTCCATGTAGTTTAGTGCCGCAGAAAGCATACCTTCAGACGGATCGCCCAATGGTTTTGTTAGGTCGTCATTGACCCAGCAACCTTCCACTCTATTGTCTAAGCCTAGCTCGGTATTGATTTGGCTCTTTGGAGTAGGAATAAAACCATCAGCGAAGTCGCCAAATTTTTTCTCGTTCGCCGACTTGAACTGAATAGTGTAGTACATAGTGCCGCAGTTTTGTTCTGGTGAGAACCCGTACGGTTTACCTGTGGTTGTTGAACCTATTTGGATAACCTCCACATCAATGCCGCGCAAAGCGTTGATTAACAGTTCACTTGAGGAAGCCGTGCCTCCTGAAGTCAGCACATATACGCGCTTTTTGTTCAGTGTCGGAAGCACTTGATCCGAATATTTCTGTGCTGCCCAGTCTATTGCTAGATTCGTAAAGCGATAGATGTTATCCCCATCTTTAATGGTACGCATCACTTTGTCATTATGAATCAACTCACTGAAGACTCGGTTCTGACCAGCACCGCTTAGCATGTAGCCTACTTGCGAGGACTGAAGGACTAAGCCACCGCCGTTGTAACGTAAATCAACGACGATCTCGTCAACATTCTCTGCTGAGAGCATACTGAACGCCTCAATAAGCGGGGCTTGAGCGCTTGGTTCAAAGGAGTTGTATTGCAGATAGCCGATCCGCATACCATTGTGTGTAATCACTTTGGCATTTTTAACTGGAGAGGTCATGACATCAGAGGCGGTAAGCGTCACGGTTTTCTCTAGACCGTCAACACTCTCAAATGTGAAGGTGTAATCTTGATTGATGTCAGGGTTAAAGAGCGTTTTGTTAATAAAATCAATGTCGGACTGACTACCGGTGTTAACCACATCAATATTATTGATTTTCAGAAGCTTATCACCACGAGCAATGCCGCTTCTATCAGCTGGAGAGGCTTCTTCATTGTAGGAAATACGAACGTCTCGAGGTTGTACGCCACGTAAGAATGCCCAGTTAAAACCAAATCCAGCAACTAAACCGGATTGCGATGATTTCATATCATCTTCATAAGGGACGGTAAAATGGAAGCGATCTTTGGGTTTACCCGTCGCGGTAGTAGCAGAGGTGACCAGCGTATTGAAGTAATCAGTAACAGTTTTGTAGTTTGCTGGATTATTATCAGGAACCTCGTCATACCATAGATACGTTTCGTTAGTAAAAGCTCTTAAAAAGAGTTTTTCGTGTAATGCAGAGCCCAATTTATCTGGATAGGCGGCATAGTTGTCATATGGGTCTAGTCCGACGCGGGGCGTTTCACATTGGTTGATAAACGTTTTCGACGATTGGCTAAAATCATGAACTTTCCATGTTGGACCGTTTGCACTGCTAGTGGACGGAGTAGGTGATGAGCTATCACCGCCGCCACCGCCACAGCCTTGTAATAATGCGAGAGTGACTGCCGTTGCTAAAGAATACTTAAATTTCACTTTTCTATGTCCTTATAAATAATAGAATTATAATTATGTGTTTTGCTTTTGTTTTTATTAGCTAGGTGAATGTATTAATTTAATTTGTTCGTCTGCAAATTTATAGTTAAATAGTGTGAGGTAAATAACGTAAAAAAGTTGTCTTTTATACTTAAGCTAAATTAGTCATTACTTAAGTTTTCTGTCTATTTCAAAAGAGCTAACAAGACAATTAATAAGTGTGAAATTAAGACAAGTTCTTAGTTGACTAAGCGACGCTTGCTAAATAAAAATCAGAATTAGATTCAGGAAACGCTTTGAATCAATAGTTTGGTAGGGATATATGATGTTATCTGGGGTTTGTTTGATTTATTTGTCTGATGCTTTAACTTAATTTAGTGAGTTGAGCGACGTGCTTTAATAGGCTTCCGTCAATGTTAGGTAAATCATCAGCGAAAAATATCTGAGCACCGGGAGTGCAGCGCATTAATATATTTATTAGTTCACCTTCATTGTTGGAAGTGTTAACTGCGTTAAGTTTCGCTAATTTATTACAAAGCTCGTCCTCTATTTGCACTTTCTGCTCTTCGGTGAGCCTAATGCGACCTATACATACGCCTGGGTTGATATCATGAGAAAGCGAATCTTGTTGAAATCGCTCTTTGAATAAGGTGTCTAATGCCGTACCTTCTTCCATAATAAATCGACGACCAGAACGGTAAAACAAGCCGTCTCCGAAGTTTTCGACATATCCTAGAATTTCCGCGATACGCAAATAGAATCGTAAGCTTGTATCAGAAAGTCCGTAAGTTTGGGCTATCTCTTGCGGTTTAATATCACGAGAAGTCAGCATATAAATAAAATCAAGTAAGTAAGGATGCTCAACGAAAAGGGCGCTCTCTTCATCTGTTAGCATTTGCTCGTTTTGGTGCTGAAGCTCGTTGGCTAAGGTTGCGAGTTCGATGAGATCGGTATTCAGGTAGTTCAGATAAATAAGTACTTTATCCAAACCTAAAGCTGGATTATGTAGGTGGCGTTTAATACTAGATAAAGGGATGCCACTTTTCTCTGACAAGGAATTGTAGCAAAGCCCTTCTTCTTTAATCTTTTGTCGTAGCGCTGCGAGTAAAAACTTTGGTCCAACATTCATCCTTGAATATCACCTTATTCGTTATTCCGTTTACTGGCTGATATTTTGCCTTTCAAGCAGCAGGTTTCGAATCGCTGTGCCCGCTTCTAGAATGTGTTTTTTCAGCAGGTACTTGGCGCCTTCGATATCGCGATTTTGGCACATTTCAAACAAGTTTAAGTGCTCTTCTTCTGCCTTTTTAATGCCTGTAGTAAACAATAGCTGCATGCGTATGTATCGGTCACACTTTGTGTTCAGGTTGTAAATGACGTCCATAGTTTCAGGCATGTTGGCTGGCGCATATAGGGCTTTGTGGAACTCGTAGTTGTAGTTGCTCCATTCTTCTACTTCGTCGCCACTGTTCACTACTGACTCGAAACGTTCGCGAACTTCGCGCGCGCGTTCAAGGTCAGCGTCTGTCATATTTTGAATCGCACGCTCTAAAATGTGGCATTCCACGACAGCGCGCAGTTCAAATAGCTCATTGATTTTCTCTGGAGATAGCTCAGTGACCGTCGCACCTTTGTGAGGTTCAAAGCTAACGAGTCCTTGTGCTTCCAATTGAACTAACGCTTCACGCACAGGAATTCGGCTAACATTAAACTCTTTTGCTAACGCATCTTGACGTAAAGGTTGACCAGTTTTTAACTCGCCCTTCAAGATCTGAGTTCGAATTGCTTCCTCAACGAGCTGAGTGCGCGTTTTAAAAACAGGTTTCTGTGACATTGAAGTCTCCCGTGAAATTAATATTGTATCCAATCCATTTTACTTTAGTAGTTTATTGTTTTTCTGGCACAAACCAACTAGGAAAGAAGGTTTTGAGAAGTAGAGTGAAATAAAAGGCATCAGTTGATGCCTTTTTGAGCCATTTGGTGAGCTTATTGGGAAACTTTGCCATCTATGGCGCGTTGAATACCAAGTGGGTTCGACGCTTTTAATGAATCCGGCAATAAAGATTCTGGCAAAGCTTGATAAGCGACCGGACGCAACCAACGATGAATAGCCTCCGCACCGACAGATGTTGAGGCAGAATTGGTTGAAGCAGGATATGGTCCACCATGAACCATAGCGTAACCAACCTCGACGCCAGTTGGCCAACCGTTGAATACAAGGCGTCCGGCGATTTCTTCCAAACTTGGAAGCAGTTGCTTCGCTTGTTCTTCGTCTTCAGCGGTAGCGTGAAGGGTTGCGGTGAGCGATCCAGTCAGTGAATCACTCAGTTTCAACATGTCATCGAAATCTTCACAGATTACGATTAACGATTGAGGACCAAATATTTCTTCCTCCCATTGCGGGTTTTCACGCCAGTTTTTACTGTCCGTCACGAACAGTGCTGGTGAGACATTGGTCACTTCTGCTTGTTCAGAACGAGTTACGTTAATGCCTGTTTCGGAAGCTCGCTTATCCACTTCGGATTCATACGTTTCTCGGATTCCTTGCGTTAGCAAAGTGGCCGTTGATTGTTGTCGAATTAACCCTTGAGCGATTTCGATAAAGGCTTGCGTTTCTGGGCTATTCAAGACAAATACAACGCCTGGTTTTGTACAAAATTGTCCACAGCCCAAAGTCATAGAAGCCACAAATTCTTCAGCCAATGATGCGTTTGCCCGTATGGCTGAAGGGAGAATAAATGTTGGATTAATCGCCCCTAGTTCGCCATAGAAGGGGATTGGCTCTGGTCTTTGCTGGGCTAGATTGAACAGCGCACGGCCACCACCGACGGAGCCTGTAAACCCAACCCCTTTAATTTTTGGATGGGTAACGAGTGCTTGGCCAAGTGCACGTTTGTTACCTTGCAATAGCGTGAAGATGGCTTGCGGTAAGCACTCTTTCTCAAGTGCAGCCTCAATACACTCAGCAACAAGTTGACTGGTGCCAGGGTGGGCGGTATGGCCTTTTACAATCACAGGGCAGCCAGCAGCCAGTGCCGAAGCCGTATCGCCACCTGCCGTAGAAAATGCGAGCGGAAAATTAGACGCACCAAACACGGCGACAGGGCCAATTGCGATTTGTTGACGGCGAATATCTGGTTTTGGCAGTGGTTGACGGTTTGGGTTTGGCGTATCGAAAATTGCTTGATGGTGATTACCCGATCTCACAACCTCGGCAAATAGTCTTAATTGGTTCGCGGTACGTCCTATTTCGCCGCTTAAACGTGCTTCGGGAAGGGCAGTTTCTAAATGAGCACGAGCAACGATTTCTTCACTCTTCACTTCCAATTCAGAGGCGATAGAGCAAAGTAAGCTCGATCGCTTTGCATTACTTAGTTGGCGAAACTCACGCGCAACGTTTTGGGCGGCTGAGGCGGCTTGATTAACTTCTTGCTCTCCATGTACCGGAAACGCTATAGGTAGAGGCTCACCAGTAAAGGCGTTGACTGCGTAAAAAGTGGTTGGTTCTTGTGGGTTCATCATTCTTCCTTACTATCCTTGTTACTTCACTTCAAATCCGTACGCATATGGGTCTTCATCGTCTACCCATATCGTGTTGTGACCGTATACTTGTGCCCATCCTTCAATGCTTGGCAAAATAGCGGCTTTGCCATTCACTTCGGTAATGCCTTCTATACGTCCTTGAAATAGGCTGCCGATGATACTTTCGTGAACAAAGTCTTCCCCTTGATTGAGCTTGCCTCTTGCATGCCATTGCGCCATACGTGCACTTGTTCCCGTACCACATGGCGAACGATCCAACGCTTTGTCGCCGTAAAACACAGCATTTCGAGCGGTGGCGTTTTCTTGAGTGGGCTCTCCGCTCCATAGCACGTGAGAAACACCGCATACTGTAGGATCTTCTGGATGTACGCACTCAACCGCTCTAGATACCGCTTCGCGAACTTTTGGTGAAAGCATCAAAATTTCATCTGGAGAGTAGTGTTCAAGTCCGGCGTAGCTTTCTTGAGGATCGACGATTACGTAATAGTTTCCGCCATAAGCAACATCGACAGTGAGCTCACCTAAGCCCTCTATGTCCACGGTTACGTCTTGGTGGGCAAGGTAAGCCGGTACGTTAAATATCTTTACCGACGTGACCTTGTCACCTTTTGTTTGGTAGTGCACTTCGATTTGTCCTGCTGGGACATCAAGTATCAAACGACCTTCTTTTTGGGGAGTGATAAGGCGATTTTCGATTGCGGTGGTGACGGTTCCAATGGTGCCGTGGCCACACATTGGTAAGCAGCCACTGGTTTCAATAAACAGAATTGAAGCGTCTGCGTTATCGCTGCAAGGAGGCAAGACAACGGACCCCGACATCATTGAGTGTCCGCGAGGCTCAAACATGAGTGCCTGACGAATCCAATCATAATGCTCAAGAAAGTATTGGCGCTTTTCGCTCATGGTATTGCCTTCGAGTGGAGGCACACCGCCTGCTACCAGCCTAACTGGGTTGCCGCAGGTGTGGGCATCAATACAGAAAAAAGTTCCTTGTCTCATTTTTCGCTCCTTGCTGAAAAAATGGTTGAATTAAACAATGGTGATGTTAACGTAATGTAAAATATATTGTATACAATCTACGTTTTCAAGTGTGACTCGGAGCATATTTATGTTGGTCAAGGATGAAACCAAAAAGGAAAGGATCGCCGTGATAGGTGCGGGGATTATTGGCTTATCAATTGGATTGAAGTTGCAGCAACAAGGTTATCAAGTCACGATTTTTGATCCCAATGGCGTGGGGAATGGATGCTCTAAGGGAAATGCAGGTCATATCGCGACTGAGCAAATCTTCCCTCTTGCAACGCCAGCGCTGCTTCCACAATTACCTAAAATGCTGCTAGATTCCAAAAGTCCGGTTTCGATCCGTTGGCAAGATATTCCAAACACAATCGAGTGGATGATTCGTTTCCTATTACAAACAAAGCCATCAGCCGCGGAGCAGGCAAAAAACGCGATTAAGAGTCTTAACGAGCGGTCAGTGGCAAGTTGGCGTGGCGTGCTTGATTCAATCGGAAAAGCGCATCTAATAAAAATGAATGGTTCATTGCTCACTTTTGAAAACGAGAAACTGTTTAAAGACTACCAAAGTACGCTTAACTCACTGGCTAAAAACGGTGTGGCGTATCAAGTTTGGACACAAGAGGCGATTCGAGAGAGGATACCTGATCTCAGCCATAAGGTTCGTGTCGGCGTCTTTTTTCCCGATACAGGTCATACGCTAGACCCTTATCAGCTCTGTGTTGAGCTAAGTGAAGCTTTTGAAGTTCTTGGCGGTAAGGTTTTACAAAAAGGTGTATCTGCGTTGGCGAAAAATGGCGAGGTGTTGGTTGAGTCTCAAACACATTCATTTGACCGAATCATTGTTGCCGCTGGTGTACATTCTAAGCCTTTGATACGGCAACTAACCGGAGTCAAAGTGCCTATTCAAGCCGAGCGTGGTTATCACCTAATGGTGGATGACAAGCGTGATGTATTGCCATTTCCTATTAGCTCTGCCGATAGAAAATTCATCATGACTCCGATGTCTGGCGGGCTACGCTTGGCAGGCACTGTTGAGTATGCCGATGTAGAATCACCACCCAATATGAAACGTTCAGAAATGCTTTTTCAGTTAGGTGATGAGATGTTTGAATCGGAGTTAAATCCACTCAAGCAAGGAGAAAAGTGGATGGGGAATCGGCCTTCAACAGTCGACTCGTTACCGGTTATTGATAGCATTTGGGATGGAAATGTATTACTGGCATTTGGCCACCAACACCTTGGATTAACTCAAGCGGCGATTACGGCAGATCTCCTTTTAGAGCTTATCGAAGGAAAGCCGACATCGATTGATCTATCACCTTTTTCATTACAACGATTCGCCTGAAAAAATTTAATATTAAATATTGTATAAAATATATTAAATGCTAATGTTAACTTAATTTTAACAAAAATGGTGTCCAGCAGCCGTACTCGGATGCCTCCAGAAAAACAACCAAAAGGAGTAAAACATGTCACGAATGACCAAAGCACCATTGGCGCTGTTGATTTCAGGAATGCTGTTGGGGACCTCTGCTTATGCTGAAGACAAATTGACGGTCGTATCTTGGGGTGGTGCATTCACCAAGAGCCAAGTGGAGGCATATCACAAGCCTTTCATTAAAAAAACAGGTGTCGAGATCGTATCCGAGGATTTCAGCGGCGGATTAGCTGAAATTAAAGCGCAGGTGGAAGCGAACAATGTGCGCTGGGATTTGGTTTCTCTCGACAAGCCAGACATTGTTCGTGGTTGCGCCGAAGGGTTACTAGAACCAGTGAGCCCAAGTATTTTGCCTCCGGGCGCAGATGGAACACCAGCACAAGAGGATTTCATTGATGGTGCGATTCACGAATGCGCAATCAATACCATCGTTGTGTCCACAGTATTAGCGGTGAACGAAGACGCATTTAAAGGTAAGGCTTTGCCTAGCAAGTTGACCGATCTCTTTGACCTAAAAACTTTTCCAGGTCGACGTGCATTGCAAAAACAACCTCAGGGTAATCTTGAGTGGGCACTATTGGCTGATGGTGTAAAACCAGAAGAGGTCTACAGCCTGCTCGAAACCGAAGCCGGGCGTGAGCGTGCGTTTGCTAAGTTGGATACGATCAAATCAGAAGTGCTGTGGTGGACAACAGGAGCCCAGCCACCTCAAATGCTTGCAGACAAAGAAGTGGTGATCGCCTCGGCGTTTAACGGCCGAATTCACAATGCCCGTAAAGATGAAGGTCAACCATTTCGGATTATATGGGACCGTCAAATGGGTTACATGAATGGATGGACGATACCTAAAGGGAGTGAGAACACAAAGCTTGCATTGGACTTCATTGCTTTTTCTTCAGGAACAAAACCATTAGCTGATCAAGCTAAGTACGTTGCCTATGGGCCTACGCGTAAGTCGTCTTCGGCGGAGGTGAACCCAGACATTTTAGCGAACCTTCCTACCGCACCTCAAAACTTCCAAACCGCCTTCCTGATTAACGATGAATGGTGGTCAGACTACGCAGATGAACTAAATGAAGAGTTCAATACCTGGCTGCTTAACTAGGCGTTAATTTGTGTATGGGGCCTAGTTTTCATCCATAAGCGAGGTTCCGTACTTTTCCTCAACTGTATTTATGTTTTCGGAGAAATGATGAAAGTCATCGAAGCACAGCAAGTCGCGCAATGTTTAACAATGAAGTCTCTTATTGAAACGATGCGTGAAATGTACTCGCGGCCAGCAACAATACCTCAACGCCGAGTCATGCCCTTAGAAGAGGGAGAATACGAGGCGTTTGCGCTACTTCCAGCTTGGAACCAGGAGTTGATTGCGGTGAAAGCCTTTACGTATTTCCCGCATAACCCTGAGCAAGGCAAAGATACGCTTGCATCTAAGCTGCTTGTTTTCAGACGAAACGATGGTGAGCCGCTCGCACTCGTGGACGGTAAAGTTTTAACGTTTTGGCGCACCGCCGCAGCTTCTGCGTTGGCAGCGGACTATTTAGCGCGTCCCGATGCTGATCGTCTGTTGATCTTCGGAACGGGCAATCTTGCGCCTTATTTTGCGTGGGCATACGCTGCGGTTCGCCCACTTAAGCAGGTTTATATTTGGGGGCGTAACTCAGACAAAGCCGAGGCGACGGTAGATGCCATTGTGTCATCTTCAGAGTATCAGTCGCTTCCTGATGAGCGTCGGTTCCGTGTTTCAGTCGTAGAAAATGTGGACCACGTTATCAAACACGTTGACATCATCAGCTGTATTACCGCATCAGCAGAGCCTTTGTTTAATGGCGCAGACGTGCAGCCGGGCACCCATATTGATTTGGTCGGTAATCATGACTTGGATAAGCGTGAATGCGACTCCGAAGCAGTGCAACGAGCACAGGTGTATGTTGATAGCCGTATTAATGTATTAGCCGAAGCGGGCGATCTTCTCATTCCAATTCAAGAGGGCGTGTTCACGTCAGACGATATTAAAGGGGAATTACCGCAGCTTTGCGCCCAACAAATCTCAGGACGTCAAAACGATGAGGTCATTACTTTATACAAATCAGTTGGCAGTGCTTTGGCTGATTTGGCCGCTGTAAAGGCGGTGTTGTTAGAAAATGGCATAGATAGCCATGCCTGAGCATTTTTGCTCGTTCATTTAAATTGCATACAATATACATATAAGGAAAGTAGTTCATGAAAATTGATTGGAAAGGTGTTTATCCGGCGGTCAGTACGCAATTTCGTCAAGATCAGTCAATCGACTTAGACGCAACGCAAACTGTTATAGATAACCAAATTAAAGATGGTGTGAATGGCATTATCTGCTTGGGTACTGTCGGTGAGAACTGTGCGTTGTACCCGGAGGAGAAACGCCAGGTCTTGCAAGCGGCAAAAGAAGTCGTAAATGGCCGTGTGCCTTTGATTGCTGGTACAGCAGAGTCTATTACCACAGCAGCTGTTGATTACATGCAGGATGCGTACAAAATTGGTATCGATGGTTGTATGGTGATGCCTGCCATGGTTTACCGCACGTCTGAGAGCGAAACGTTCGAATATTACCGCACGCTAGCAGAAGCAACGCCAGAAATGCCAATCATGATTTACAACAACCCGGTTGCTTATGGTGTCGATGTAAACCTCGACATCATGGCGAAACTGGCTGAGTTTGAAAGTATTGTAGCTATCAAAGAGTCGACCACTGATACTCGTCGTATCACCGAGCTTTACAATAAATTTGATGACCGCTTTACCGTGTTCAGTGGTGTTGATGACATCGCTCTTGAATCATTGATGCTAGGTGCGACCGGCTGGATTTCTGGTTTAACCAACGCATTCCCAGAAGAGTCCGTTGCGATTTATAAACTGGCAAGCCAAGGTCGTTATGCTGAAGCGTTAGAGATCTACCGTTGGTTCTTACCCCTACTGCGTTTAGACACCATTCCTACGCTGGTTCAGTGCATAAAATTGGCCGAGCAAGTCTGCGGACGTGGCTCTGAACAAGTTCGTGCGCCACGCCAACTCTTACAAGGTGAAGAGCGTCAACAAGTCATTCAAATGGTTGAACATGCGTTAGAAACCCGCTTAGACCTATCCAAATACAATCTGTAATTGTGCTGTTTAGTAGAGCGTTAACTGACGCTCTACTCATTCGTAATATTCAAAAAATGAGAAGAGGGAAGTCATGAGCACGGAAAACAAGGACTATGTCAGCTTTCAACACGTTAAGAAAACCTACGATGGCACGAATTTGGTGGTGAAAGACTTCAACTTAGATATTGCTCCTGGAGAGTTCGTTACTATGTTGGGGCCGTCAGGATCGGGCAAGACCACTTGCTTGATGATGCTAGCAGGCTTTGAAACTGCGACCGGTGGAGACATTTATATCGATGGCGTTCCTGTCAATCATCTCGCGCCGCACAAGCGCGATATTGGTATGGTGTTTCAAAACTATGCGTTGTTTCCACATATGACCATTGCTGAGAATCTTGCGTTTCCTTTAAAGGTGCGAAAACTCGACAGTGACACGATTCAAAGCAAAGTTCAGAGTGTATTAGAAATGGTCGAGCTTGAGCATGTTGCGACTCGATACCCAAAGCAGTTATCAGGTGGTCAACAACAGCGTGTTGCGTTAGCGCGAGCATTAGTGTTTGAGCCTAAACTCGTGTTGATGGATGAACCACTAGGCGCGTTAGATAAGCAGCTGCGTGAGCAAATGCAGATGGAAATTAAACATTTGCATGAAAAGCTTGGCATTACCATTTTGTATGTGACGCACGATCAAGACGAAGCTCTCACTATGTCCGACCGTATTGCGGTTTTTAATCACGGCGAAGTGCAACAACTCGCGACACCAACCGAGCTTTATGAATCTCCGAGTAATACGTTTGTTGCGCAGTTTATCGGAGAAAACAACCAACTCTTAGGTTTAGTCAAAGAGTGGAACGAAAAGTATTGCCAAGTGCTCGTTGGGAAAGAGTTATTTACTGCGAAACCTGTCAGAGTCTCTGAGCACGGGCAGAGGACAACACTTTCCATTCGACCAGAAAAGATTGTTATTCAACCAGAGAAAGCGTCTTGTGAGAACCAAGTCTCAGGTGTCCTACGAGAATTGATTTATCACGGTGATCATTATCGTTTGGTCGTCGAAGTAGAGAGCGTTGGTCACTTCATCGTTAAAGTACCTAACGATAATCGTAAACACTTGCAGTTAACGCCTGGCTCAATTTGTCGTATTGGTTGGCAAAGTGACGATTGCCATGCTCTTGATGGGACACAAACTCAAAGTAGCGAGGTAGCAGCATGAGTCGAGAGCTAACCGCATTAGATTCTGTATTGGAAATCGAACGTCAAGTTCATCAGCAAGAAACCAATCTGAAAGCGCAGTTGCAAAAGGCCGAGCGCCGAAAAAAGCTTCGCTCCATTATGCTCACAACGCCATTGGTGTGTTTTATTCTGCTTACGTTTGCTTTTCCTATCCTCGACATGCTTTATCGAAGCGTGGATAACCGAGAAATATCCCTGTCACTACCACAAACTATTCAAGCCTTAGAAAGTTGGGATTATCAAGGTCAGCCTCATCAAGAAGTCATTGAGGCATTCTCTGTTGAGGTACTTGCGCTTTATCAAAGCAAAGAGCTACCGAAAATAGCCAACCGGATGAATATTGAAGAGTCTGGTATGCGCAGTTTACTCATGAAAACCGGCAGAAAGTTGTCTCGGTTGACGTCGCTGCCGAGCTCGGTGACACAGTTGGCTAAGCTGGATAAGCGATGGACTAATCCTAAATATTGGGCGGCGTTTAAGAATCTTAGTGGCGCATTAACATTCAGTCATTATCTTGCAGCGCTAGACTTGCAAGTGAATGAGTTTGGAGACATTGAGCCCCAACCAGAAAAACGCCAAATATACGTCGACCTTTTCTTTAAAACTTTTTGGATGTCTATCTCAATCACCTTAATTTGTTTGGTGATGGCGTACCCCGTTGCTTACCTGCTTGCCAATTTACCTGATAAGCGCGCGAACTTACTTTTAATTATCGTGCTGCTGCCATTTTGGACATCATTATTAGTCAGAACCACGTCTTGGATTGTTCTGCTGCAAAACCAAGGGGTCATTAATGATCTCCTTATTTGGTCGGGTTTTACTTCTGAGCGAATTCAGATGATTCACAATACCTTCGGAACGGTGGTGTCTATGGTTCACATTCTGTTGCCGTTTATGATCCTGCCTCTGTATAGCGTAATGAAAGGAATTAGCCCAACATATTTCCGTGCCGCTCGTTCTCTAGGCGCGACGCCTTTCATTGCGTTCATCAAAGTTTATATGCCGCTTACGTTACCGGGGATAGGTGCGGGGGCTTTGCTTACTTTCATTCTTTCTATTGGTTTCTACATTACGCCCGCTTTGGTTGGTGGAAGAAGCGGACAGATGATCTCCAATATGATTGCCTATCATATGCAGACATCACTGAACTGGGGGATGGCTGGCGCATTGGGTGGACTGCTTTTGTTCGTTGTACTGGTTCTGTTTTATATGTTCAACCGTGTAGTTGGCATTAACAACCTTAAGGTAGGGGGATAACTATGGCATTACCAAACTATGCATCAAAAGTAGAGCGAGTTGCTCACGCAGGTTACTTAGCTTTTTGTGGGGTGGTGCTGTTCTTTTTAATCGCTCCAATTCTGACCATCATCCCGTTATCGTTTAATGCAACGCCTTACTTTACTTTTACCGAGGGGATGTTAAACCTTGATTCGGAAGCGTATTCTACTCGCTGGTATCAAGAAATGTTTATTAGTGATCAGTGGCTGTTGGCGCTGAAAAACAGCACGTTCATTGCTTTTATGGCGACACTCGTTGCAACAGGGCTAGGAACTCTGGCGGCGTTGGGTTTAGCCAGTAGTAATTTGCCTTTTCGCAATACGATTATGGCGCTGTTGATCTCACCCATGATCGTACCAGTCATTATCTCTGCTGCTGCGATGTACTTTTTCTACACACGCCTTGGCTTATCACAAACTTATTTAGGTGTCATTTTGGCACATGCTGCGTTAGGTACGCCTTTTGTTGTCATTACCGTTACTGCGACCTTAAGCGGCTTTGATCATAGCCTGGTAAAAGCGGCGGCTAGCTTAGGAGCAAACCCTGTTTATACTTTCAGACACATTACCTTTCCTCTGATTCGTCCGGGGATGATTTCTGGCGGCTTGTTTGCTTTTGGCACTTCGTTCGACGAGGTTGTGGTGGCGTTATTCCTGACTGGGGCAGAACAAAAAACCGTTCCTAGGCAGATGTGGTCAGGAATTCGAGAGCAAATCAGTCCGACTATATTGGCGGTCGCTACGTTGCTGATTTTTATGTCGGTGTGTTTGCTCGTGACTTTAGAAGTTCTACGTAGGCGTAATGTACGCATTCGAGGCATTCAAGAATAGCCAAACTTTTTCTTTGTTGCTCACTATGCACTTTTGTTTAGGGGCACCTCAATTTTTGACCAACTGCGCCTCATTGTAGGCGCTTGTCTTTTGTGTTTATCATCAGCGATGACTGACATATCACTCTGGTAGCTTAATGCCAGCTTGCTCGAAACGTGCCAAAGGCGACTTGTTTGATCGCTGATACCAACTAGCTGGCATGTTTGATTTAAGTCGCGCTTTTTCTTCCTTGCTAATCACAACATAGTGCAAAAACGTATTAAGTGTGGTTACCATCACGTCAAACGTCATTTCCCCATCTTTGCTGATGGTTTTCAATAACCCAACGACGGTTTCCTCAGAGACTAACGGTTCAACCACCGCGTTTTTTCGCTCTTTTATTGATGTTGAAGCGGGCAGTGTTGCACGTGCCGTCTCCCAGCAAACTTTGTTGGTTTTACTGACAAGGTTGTGCTTGTAGCAGTAGTAACTGAATAAAAAGCGTGGCAGGTTTTGCCAGCGTTCGGCTTGGACTTCTAACCAAAGGTGTTGTAGCTCAATATCAGCGTCGGTCATAAATATTATGGAAGATTATTAAAGTAGTGGCATTCTAACGTTTCATCAGCGATGCCGTCTATGATTCGGTTACTTCCCATCTTTATGTTGACACTTTGATTTTCAATGAAACAGTGACTTCTTATTACTGTAAATAGTGAGTGATTTGTCAAGTTTCTGACATTAGTGTTTGACTTGGGTAGTAGAGTGTGGGCGTTTTTTTGTTTTGAAGCGTCAATATACATCATCACATACTCACGTCTTACTCTTTCTGAAATAAATACTTCTATCAAAGTAACTGTGTGATTTTCATTCAAATAGTATGTGTTTCATGGTGATGAAAATTCTGTTTATTGCGCTACAATCGAGTGTCGTTCGTGGAATGTAGCCTAATGACGAAAACCTTGCGTCTTCTATCTGGCTTTTTGTGTGCTACTTTTTAATAAGTATCTTTTGGGTGGGTTTTTATGTTTGGAGTTAAAAGAAATGCTGCTATCTCTGGCTTGTACCAAGCGAGTGAACTTAAAGCAAAGCTGTTCTCCAAGGAGTTGGAAATCTTAAGACTTAGAGCTGAAACTGAGTTTAATAAAGTGCTTGATGAGCTACTAAGAATTAAAGATAACAATTCAAGGCTTCGTGAAAGTGGGCTTATTGATAAGCTTGAGCAAGAGAAGTCTAAATGGAACAGTGATCAGCTCAAAGACATCGAGCAACGTATAAGTAGTGTCGAGTTCTGTATTAAGGATTGTGCTTTATATGTCAGCAACATTGAGTCCCAATTCGCTGAGGATAGCGGTTTAGGATATGGTGAACTGAGCAGTCGTTCCCTTGAAGACGAGTTGGAAACACTATCTTTTAGTAAGATCCTTAACGCATCTGCACATGAGTACTTTTATAACTCTAAAGAGTATGAAATGTACCTTGAAAACACACCAAATACCGAATTTTTGCACGCGTTAAAAGAGCAAATTACCGCACTCTTCGACCACAAAGCAGCCTAGAACCTACAAAGTATTCGCCCATTGCCCGATTCCTTCTGAAGGGGCTTTGATTCGCGAATTTTTACCGACCCGCTTTGGAGTATACCTAGCCATTTAACGTGCTGGGTATACCCGTTTAACTACACGTTTCTTCTCTAGCTCATCTCTATTTTTTAACAAATACGAATTTTAGAAGCTCACTCCGTGTTCCTTCTAGTACCAAAAACTGATACCGCTACATCTAGTTGTTAACAAAATGTTTCTTCTTGTCTTGCGAGTAGATTATATGGAGATGCTCTTGCAGTAATAAGGGCAGTGGCGATGCAAAAGACGTAATGCATCTAAGGAAAACTCAATATAGAAGAAATTAGATGGAACTGAAGATTTTGAGTGTCGCGATTGCGACAACATTAACCAGCACTGGCGTATTTGCGTTAAGCGAGCCAGTTTCTCAAGTTACAGAGCAACATGCACATTCGGCTCATACACACGGTGTTGAATCCAATCGAGTTGAATACCAACCAACCGCAACTCTCCCTATTCAGCCCTCCAAGGCAACTCGAGTACAGTCACTTGAAAGCCTTGATGAGTCGAGCAATGCTTGTGATTTGGAAGCATTGGTTACCGAAAGCAGTAACCAATTGATCAGCGAAATTTTAAGTCAGGGCGCGACGTGCGTGAACCAGTTATTCTCTGCTGAAAGTCGGGTTCAGGAGTCGGTATTTAGCTCCGATCATATGTACAACATCGCTAAGCACACTACGACCTTGGCGAAGGGTTATATGGGTGGCGGGAGCGATGAACTAGAAACGTTGTTCTTATACTTACGCGCGGGTTATTACGCCGAGTTTTACAATGACAACATCTCATTTATTGAATGGGTCACCCCAGCGGTGAAAGAATCCGTGGATGCGTTTGTTAATAACGCAAACTTCTATGAGAACAGCGACCGTCACGGCAAAGTGCTTAGTGAAGTCATCATCACTATGGATAGTGCGGGCTTGCAGCACGCGTACTTACCGCAAGTGACCCAGTGGCTTACACGTTGGAATGATCAATACGCCCAGCACTGGTATATGCGCAATGCGGTTAATGGTGTTTTCACTATTTTGTTTGGTGGGCAGTGGAACGAGCAATTTGTGCAAGTAATTGGTAACCAAACAGACCTTGCCAAAGCTTTAGGCGATTTTGCTCTGAGGGCGTCATCAATCGGTGCTGAAGATGAGTTTATGGCCGCGAATGCGGGGCGAGAGCTCGGGCGTCTGACCAAGTATACGGGTAACGCGAGTTCTGTTGTGAAGAGTCAGCTGAGTCGAATCTTTGAACAGTATGAAATGTATGGTCGGGGTGACGCGGTTTGGCTTGCGGCGGCGGACACCGCCTCATATTACGCAGATTGTAGTGAGTTCGGAATTTGTAATTTCGAAACTGAGCTAAAAGGCTTGGTGCTATCGCAAACTTATACCTGTAGTCCGACAATTCGAATATTGTCCCAGAATATGACGCAAGAGCAACACGCGGCCGCATGTTCTAAAATGGGTTACGAAGAGGGTTACTTTCATCAGTCTTTAGAAACGGGTGAACAGCCAGTAAAAGATGACCACAACACTCAGCTCCAAGTCAATATCTTCGATTCAAGCACTGATTATGGTAAGTACGCAGGGCCAATTTTCGATATTAGTACTGACAATGGCGGTATGTACTTGGAGGGCGACCCTTCCCAGCCGGGGAATATTCCCAACTTTATTGCTTATGAAGCCTCTTATGCGAACGCGGATCACTTTGTCTGGAACCTAGAGCACGAATACGTGCATTACTTAGATGGTCGATTTGATCTCTATGGAGGGTTTAGTCATCCAACTGAAAAAATAGTGTGGTGGAGTGAAGGCATTGCAGAGTATGTCGCTCAAGAAAATGACAACCAAGCAGCACTTGAGACGATTTTAGACGGCTCGACATATACCTTAAGTGAGATTTTCGAGACTACTTATGATGGGTTTGATGTCGATCGAATTTATCGTTGGGGGTACTTAGCTGTACGTTTTATGTTTGAAAATCATAAAGATGACGTAAACCAAATGCTGGTGGAAACACGCCAAGGGAATTGGAGCAATTACAAAGCAACGATCACCCAATGGGCGAATTTGTATCAAAGTGAGTTTGAGCAGTGGCAGCAAGCCCTTGTCTCAAATGGTGCACCTAATGCAGTCATAACCGCAAACAGTAAGGGGAAAGTCGGTGAAAGCATTACATTTAGCAGTGAAAACAGTACAGACCCAAACGGGAAGATCGTCAGCGTCTTATGGGACTTCGGTGATGGCTCGACAAGTACACAAACCAAGCCGACGCACCAATATGGGAGTGAAGGGGAGTATTCGGTCAGCCTAAGTGTGACAGACAGTGAAGGCTTGACGGCAACCGCCACTCATACTGTTGTTATCTCAGCGTTGGGCGGTAATGACACATTGCCACAAGACTGCGCGGTGCAAAGTAAAGTAAGCGGTGGGCGCTTAACAGCAGGAGAACCAGTTTGCTTGGCAAATCAACAAACCATTTGGCTGAGCGTGCCAGCGGTGAATGAGAGCTTAAATCTGGCGATAACGACGGGGAACGGTACGGGTAACTTAAAGCTTGAATACAGTAACTCCGGTTGGCCGGATGATACTAATCTTCACGGATGGTCAGATAATATTGGTAATGGAGAGTGTATTACGTTGTCAAATCAGAGTAACTACTGGGGCTACGTTAAAGTATCTGGTGACTTTGAGAATGCCGCCATCGTCGTTGATTTTGATGCTCAGAAGTGTCGTCAGTAGGGCATTTTAACTGCATCATTTTAATTTAATTGATCGCCTCGCTAACATTGCGGGGCGTTTTTGTTTTTCACACCGTTATCTCTATAAAAAAAACCAGCCCGAAGGCTGGCAAACAAGGAGTTTGAGATGAAAATGAAAACGTTATAAAGCTTGCTGATATCCTATTTCTCAATAAGTTGGGTTGTGCGTTGAAGCCAGTTTTTATCTTGCGTATCAAGAAAAGGGCTAAGTGCTTGATAGACTCGTGAATGGTAATGATTGAGCCAGTCTAGCTCTGCTTGATCTAGCATTGATAAATCAAGGGCGTTGGTCGCAATTGGAGCAAGAGTGATGGTCTCAAAACCGTAAAACGTGCCGAACTCATTTTGTTCTACTTCTACAACTTTAAGAATGTTCTCTATTCTTACCCCGTACTCACCTTCGCGATAAACGCCTGGTTCATTAGTAATGACCATACCCGGTTTTAGTTCAACCTCGTGGTGGCTTTGCGAGAAATTTTGTGGGCCTTCGTGAACATTCAAGCAAATGCCCACGCCGTGTCCAGTGCCGCACTTGTAATCAATACCATGTTGCCATAAGACGCCACGCGCCATGATATCAAGATTGGCACCCGTAGAGCCTTTCATGAATCGAGTCTGAGTCAGTCGGATGACCGCTTTGAGCACCAAGGTATAATCTTTGCGCTGCTTAATGGTCGGTGACCCGAAGTGGAAAGTACGGGTGATGTCTGTTGTCCCGCCAAGGTATTGGCCACCAGAATCGACGAGAAAGAAGTTGCTTTCATTGACTGCCGCATTGCTTTCTTCATCGGCGGCATAATGCATTTTTGCCCCGTGAGCCGCGAAGCCTGCGATAGTGCGGAAACTGTCACTCACATAATGTCGGGTTTGACGGCGATAGTGATTCAGTTGTGCCTCAGCAGACAATTCTGTAACGAGTCCGCTTGGAACTTGCTCTTCGAGCCAGTTCATAAACCTTACGATTGCCACACCATCATCTGTTAATGCCTGTTCTAGGCTAGTTAGCTCGGTCGCATTTTTTATGGCCTTCATTGCCGTTACAGGGCAAGCCATTGGCTTTAGATTCACATTCCCTTCAATCGAACTCACCAATAAGCTGTCTGTGTGGGTCGGGTTAAAAGCGAGCGATAATCCCTCACATTGCTGATTCAAATACTGACTTACGTAGTTGTAATGGCGAATGTGTACACTCTGCTCGGTCAGCGCTCTTTCAACGTCTTGAGGCAGTTTGGCTTTATCAATAAACAGTGTCGCAAGTGATTGCTCTACGACTAGATAGGCTTCAGAAACTGGGCAGTAATTCGTATCACCACCTCGAATATTCATTGTCCACATGACATCATCTAGCGTTGACACTAATAAGCTATCTACTTGGTTCTCGGTTAACCAAGAACGGATTCTCGCTAACTTATTTTCAGTGTCAACGCCAGCAAAAGCGGTGGGGTGCTCGAATACGGGTGCACTTGGGCGAGGTGGTCTTTCAAGCCAAATCGGTGTGAGTAAATCCAGGTCGACAATGATCTTAATGTTTTTCGTTTCAAAGGCTTGTTTGAGGCCTTGATAAAAAGCGTAACTGATGGCGCGACCGTCAACCGCGACAATACTGTTTTCTGGGAGCGTGGTAGCCAGCCATTTGGCAATTGTCGGTGTTTCTGGTTGTTTGGCTTTAAACAGTTCAAGTCCTGTGCCGTGTAACTGTTCTTCAGCTTGAATATTGTAACGACCATCAGTCCACAGGCCACCACCTTGTTGGGTAATGACGACATCGCCTGCAGAACCGGTAAAACCTGAAATCCAGCTTCGCGCTAACCAATGATCCGCTGAGTATTCACTGTTATGTGGGTCATTGTTGGTCACGATATATGCAGACACGTTGTGAAAGGACATTGCCTCACGCAATAACGTAAGGCGTTGGTTTACTGAGTTAGTATTGTTCATTAAATGGTTCCTAAAGTCATATTTGAGCAATAGATATGATGCTGCTCCGAGCCTGTTTTTATTGGGTTCTCTTGCCCGCATACTTCGGTGGCTTCTGGGCATCGAGTACGAAAAACGCAACCGCTCGGTGGGTTAAGTGGAGAAGGAAGATCGCCGGGCAATAGTTGTATTTCACGGTCACGTGCTAATTGCGGATTAGCTATCGGGACAGCAGATAACAGTGCTTTGGTGTAGGGGTGTTGTGCATCATCAAATACTTTATCGTAACGTCCTACTTCCATAGGTTTACCAAGATACATCACCATAACGCGGTCGCTGATATGGCGCACCACGCTTAAGTCGTGCGCAATCATCACCAGTGTTAACCCCATTTCTTGTTTAAGATCATCTAGAAGATTGATGACCTGAGCTTGTATGGAGACGTCTAGCGCACTAACGGGTTCATCACACACGACCAAATCTGGATTGAGAATTAATGCTCTGGCAATGCCCACACGCTGGCATTGACCTCCGGAAAATTCATGTGGATAGCGGTTTCGCTGGCTCGCCAAGAGACCCACTTTATCCATCATAGCGATGACACGCTTTTCTACCTCTGCCCGTTTAAGTTGTGGCTCGTGGGTGAGCAGTGGTTCGGCGATGCATTCTGAGATGGTTAATCTCGGATTCAAACAAGCGGATGGGTCCTGAAACACCATCTGAAATTCTCTACGTCGAGAGGAAAGCTCTTTTTTACTAAACCCGAGCATGTCTTGACCTTTCCAAGTCAACTCGCCATGTGTAGGTTCAATTAAGCGAAGTAAGGCGCGTGCAAGCGTTGATTTTCCGCAGCCTGATTCCCCCACAATGCCAAGTGTTTCGCCTCGATAAACATCTAAGTCGATACCATTGACCGCTTTCACGATTTTACGTCGACTTGGAATAAGGTGACGCGAAACAGGAAAGTGGACGTTTAAATCACGAGCAGACATGAGGACTTCTTTTTTGTTCATAACGCCTCCTTAAGCTTTTATTTGAATAGGAGTGATAACACTGGGTGCGTTAACGTGACAGGCAATGGACTGGCTCGTGTTTAATGGAGAAAACCGTGGGGTTTCGTATTGGCAACGCGTCTCTCGATGCTCGCACCGCTCTCTAAACGGACACCCTTTATGGTTAATCAACGCACTTGGTGGGTTACCTGGGATGGTTGGTAAACGTGGCATATCTTCAGTGATAGAAGGAATAGCCTTTAGCAGGCCTTGAGTATAGGGGTGCGCAGGTTGAGCGAACAATGTCTCGGTATCTGATTGCTCCATTTTTTGACCACCATACATGACCAATACGCGATCACACATCTCGGCGACGACGCCCATATCGTGAGTGATCAGTAAAATTGCGGTGTTGAACTCTTGTTGTAAGTCTCGTAATAGCGTCAAAATTTGAGCTTGAACGGTTACATCTAATGCGGTGGTTGGTTCGTCTGCAATTAACAACTCGGGCTTACACAACAACGCCATCGCTATCATGATTCGCTGACGCATTCCGCCAGATAATTCGTGAGGGTATTGATTCATCCGAGTTTCGGGAGAGGGAATACGCACCGCATCCAACATGTGAATCGATTCCATTTTTGCTTGTTTTCGGCTCATTCCTTTATGAATCATGAGAACTTCACAAAGCTGCTTGCCAATTTTCATGAATGGATTAAGTGACGTCATCGGATCTTGAAAGATCATTCCGATTTTCTCTGCACGGATGCGGTTGAGCTGCTTTTTCGACATCGCGAGTAAATCATCACCGTGGAACATTGCGCTTCCAGACACGGCGCCGTTGTCCGCGGTTAACCCCATTAATGCGAAAACAGATTGGCTTTTTCCCGAACCTGATTCCCCAACAATCCCAAGAATTTCGCCCGCTTTAATCGAGTAGGAGAGATTACTGACCGCTTGCACTTGCCCATCTGGCGTATCGAAGCGCACGTTCATGTTTTCAATAGATAGCATGGGTTTGTCCTTATCGGTCTTTCGGGTCAAGAGCATCACGCAAGCCATCGCCGATGAAGTTAAAACAAAAGAGGGTGGCAACTAAAAACAGAGAGGGAAAAAGCAGCATCCACAATGCAACGTCAATCGTTTTTGCACCTTCGGAAATTAGGATTCCCCAGCTCGTGTCTGGTGGTTGAACACCAAGCCCTAAGAAGCTCAAAAACGATTCGAACATAATGAATCCTGGTACCATTAAGGAGGAATAAACCATCACGATCCCAAGCACATTAGGCAGAACATGGCGTCGGACAATTGTCAATTTAGAAACCCCAATAGAGTGTGCGGCTTCGATGAACTCTCGCTTTTTTAGACCGAAGGTGACACCACGTACAACACGGGCAATGCCCAGCCAAGATACCATTCCGATCACGATAAAAATCAGGTAGATGTTGTTGCCAAAAAGGGTAACAAACAGGATAACCATAAACATAAATGGCACCGAATCGAGCACCTCAATAATGCGCATCATTACGCTATCGACAACGCCGCCAAGATAGCCGGAAATACTTCCCCAAATCGTACCAATAACAACGGCGACTAAGGCGCCAACAAAACCTACCAAAATAGAGAGCCTGCCACCTTGCATCGTGCGAGCGAAAACATCTTGCCCGAGATCATCGGTACCAAAGTAATGGCCACTGCTCAGTGAAGGTTTCCCTAGCTCGTATGGATCGATGAGCACTTCCCAGTCAATTTCATCATGGCCAAAAGCGGCAAGAGAGGGGCCGAAAGTGATGCATAAGGTAATGAACGCCAAAACATACACTGATGTCATCGCGGCTCTGTTTTTACGAAATCGAGTCCATGCATCCTGCCAAAGACTGCGACCTTCGACGGCTTCAATATTGTCGACGACTTGATCTTGAAGAGCTTGTGTATCCAGTTTTTTTATCGTTAACATGCCGGACTCCTAAACGCGTATACGAGGGTCGATAATCGTATATAGCAAGTCGACCACAAGGTTAAAGAAGATAGTGAGTGAAGCGACAATCAGAGTAATGCCCATTACTAGGCCGTAGTCGCGGTTGAGAGCCCCAGACACAAAGTGTTGTCCCATGCCACCTGTACCAAAGAAAATGTCGATAATCACCGAGCCTGTCACGACAGAAACAAACGCAGGGCCGAGTATCGCAACGACGGGAATCAGGGATGGTCGCAAAGCGTGATGGAATAAAATGTAGGTTGTGGACAAACCTTTGGCTTTTGCCGTTCGAATGTATGGTTGGTTGAGCGTTTCAATCATTGCGCCACGCATGACGCGTGCAATACTCGCAATGGAGCCAATCGCCAGGCTGAGCACGGGAAGAACAAGGAAAGCCAGTTTTCCTCCTTCCCAACCACCAGCAGGGAACCAGCCGAGCTGAATAGCGAAGATCATGACTAAAACTGGAGCAAGCACGAAAGCCGGAACCACAACTCCAGTCATCGAAAGTGTCATCAGGCCGTAATCTAGGCGGCTATTTCGGTTCAATGCCGCAATGGTGCCAAGCAACATGCCAAGTGGAACGGAAATACAAAAGGAGAGTACGCCTAATACTGCTGAAACTGGCCATGATTGTGCGACGAGCTGTGTAACACTGAAGTCTTGATAAACGAAGCTCGGACCGAGATCTCCTTGTATGAAATTACCAATGTAAATCCAAAACTGAGTAACGAAGGGCTGGTCCAAATGGAATTTTGCTTCGATATTCGCACGTACCACCTCTGGCATAGGCCGTTCCATATCAAATGGCCCCCCTGGTGCAATGTGCATCAGCCAAAATGATATGAGTGCGATGAATAGAAGCGTGGGGATAGCGATAGCTAATCGCTTAACAATGTACCAAATCATGATCCATCATCCTTTGGTCATCCGAAATCACTTCGAACGGTTATGAATAAAAAATGGTCTGAGCTCAGGTTGCCTTCTCCACCGAGAGATATGAGGAACGGCAAGTAAACATTGAACTTGCCGACTCAGACCGAAAACATGCTTTTAGTGGGCTTTTACATAGACATTCTTGCGGTAGTACGACGACTCAGGGTTTGTCAGTTCGTAGCCGCCCACGTAAGGCTTGATGAGGTATTGATCGTTACCCGGACGATAAATAGGAATAATGGCCATGTCTTCAATCAGCATGCTTTCTGCTTGTAGATACAGTTCTGATGGGTTGCTCATGGTCTTTGAGCGAGCCATTAACTCGTCGTATTGCGGGTTGTTATAACGAGAATCGTTGTACTCGCCACTAGAAACGAAGATATCCAACCATGTAGAGGCTTCATTGTAGTCAGCCGTCCAGCCGCCGCGAGTAATGTCGGTCGGCTCTTTAAGTGCGTAGAACACTTTCGGTTCTAGCTGTTTTATCGTGACTTGCGCACCCAATCGGCTTTTCCACATGCCTGCCATGGTGGTTGCCATTTTTACGTCCATCGAGAAAGTTGGTACGGTAAACGTCAACTTAAGCGGATTGCTTTTATCGTATCCAGCTTCTGACAGTAATTGCTGCGCTTTTTCGATACGTTTATGACGGTTCCAAGTTGCGAACTCAGGAGTGTGAGATTTAAAACCATCTGTTTGAGGTGGCACAAGGGTATACATTGGAACCCCACCGTTTCTCAAGATAGCACTCGTTAACAGTTGACGGTCAATGGCATATGAGAGGGCTTTACGGACCCGCACGTCTTTTGTTGGTCCTTGTTGAGTGTTGAGGTAATAGAATGTGGAGCCAAGAGACGCACTGGTGCTTGCCACTTCTTGTGGGCGTTGTTGAATTAACTTTTTCTTCTGAGCGGCAGGAATGGAAACCGCTTGGTCTATCTCACCGGCTAGGTAGCGGTTTAGCACTACGTTTGCATCACCAATTGGTAGCCAGGTGACTTTTTCCAGCACTACATTGCTTGCGTCCCAGTAATGTGGGTTTTTAACCATCACCAGTTTTTCGTTAACTTTCCATTCAGAGACAGTAAACGCACCATTTGTAACGATATGCTCAGGCTGGGTCCAACGGTTGCCATGTTTTTCAACGGTCGCTTTGTGAACGGGGGCAAGCACTGGATGACTTAATAGTTTCGTAAAGAAGGGAATAGGCTCTTCGAGTGTTACCTGGAATGTTTTTTCATCCAGCGCCTTCACGCCCAAGGACTCGGGTTCGGCTTCGCCCTTCATAATCGCTTGCGAGTTTTCGATATTTGGAATGGCCGCAAACCAAGCGTAGGGTGAAGCAGTGCTTGGATTCAGTAAGCGTTGCCAGCTGTAGACAAAATCTTGTGCAGTGACCGTTTCGCCATTTGACCATTTTGCATCACGTAAGTGGAAGGTATAAACCGTATTGTTGTCATTGACTGACCAAGACTCAGCAACACCAGGAATGGTTTTACCTTGCTTATCTTGAATGACCAGACCTTCAAACAGGTCTCGACCGAGATTAAAAGCGGGCTCTGCAGCTTGCTTGGCTGGGTCAATAGAAGTAACTTCAGCCCCATTGTTTAGCGTAATTTCTTGTGTCTCATCGAGGGTCACACCCGAGGGATACGGCACGGCATAGCTTGATGTTGCCAGTATTGGACTCATCATCGACGCTAATAAAAGCAACTTAGGTAATTTCATCCTTGTCTCACTCTTTTCATCCTGAAAGATGCCAGAAATGTATATTGTATAAATTGTCTACACAATCGAGTTTTAACATTACTGTAACAGGGTGTCAGGTGTTGAGCTGTCTAGTCTCAAAAAGTGAGCTAGGGGAATTTCTTTGAAGATCTGATATCAAGTTGGCATGACGGGAAGTAATTTTGCTTCGATACAAATTAAAATCCCCTTCAAGCACAGGCTAGAAGGGGAAGATAGTCAGTCTGCTCTTCAAAAGGCATGACGTTAACTGACTAGGAAATGTTTCACGAACTCAGTGATTTTGACCATATCACTTACCGCGATAAACTCTTCTGTCGTGTGTACTTTTGCCATGCCAGTTGAAAGGTTGACCGTTGTGAGACCTTTCTTGTTAAAGTTGTTGGCATCGCTACCGCCGCCAGTGCCTTTTGTGAAGGCGTCAATTCCTAACTCTGAAAACGCTGCTTTTATAGCGTTTACGTGTGGGTGGTTTTCTTCAATAACAAAAGCGTCGTAGGCTCGGCTAGATTCAATGTCGACTTCTGCACCGTGTTTTTCACAGACAGACTCTAATGTTGAGATCATATGATTGACCTGAGCATCTAGTTTATCGCCATTCAGGGAGCGTGCTTCTGCCACGATTTTTAATTCAGGCATAACAATGTTTGTGGCCTGACCGCCGTTAACCATACCGATGTTGGCTGTCGTTTCTTCGTCGATGCGAAGCAGCTTCATTTGGTTGATGGCATCTGCCGCCACCATGATCGCACTGATGCCTTCTTCTGGCGCAAGCCCTGCGTGTGCTGGTCGACCTTTGATTTTTGCCATGATCTTTTGCTGGCCTGGGGCTGCGGTCACAATGGTGCCAATAGGGCCACCCGTATCTAACACGATTGCTTCCGTTGAAGTGACGTGTGACATATCGAAGTATTGTGAACCGAATAAACCGCCTTCTTCATACACGGTGAAAGCAAGTTCTAACGTTTTGTGCTCACGGTTTTCCGCTTGAATACAACGAACGGCTTCCATGATGGCAGCAATACCAGATTTATCATCGCCACCGAGAATCGTATGGCCTTTTGAACGGATAATGCCGTCTTCGATGAGTGGCTCAATGCCAATACCTGGAGTGACCGTATCCATATGACAGCTCATTAGGATAGAGCCGTCTTTTTTGCCGTCTAAACGGGCGTACACGTTAAAACCGTTAGAAATGTGCTCAGGTACTGGAAGTTTGCGTACTGTAAAGCCTAGCTCGCCTAGCTGTTCTGCCAGTGTTTCTGCAATTTGTTTTTCGTTTTTTGATTCGCTGTCGATACGTACTAGTTGGCAAAAGTGTTCAACTAAGCGTTCTTGATTGATGTGTGTCATTAGATGTCTCTTTTTCTGATCGAGCGTGAAGCCTTGTGGCTCGGCTCGATAGGGAACAGAGCACCACTTATGGCACAGTTACTTTTGAATAAAACTGAGGTGAATCAATAAAGGGGTATCCATGACACGATTCTGACCAATGAGCCTTTCGAACTGTATGAAGCGTCACGAAACATTACTTTTGATGTTTTGCAGGATCAAATGAATAAATCGGATAGAGATAGGGTGCAATAGACTTTCCATCCCCTTTTGCTTTTTGAGCTACGTTGCCAAGATAAAATGCCAAAGTAACAACTTGTTTACATTTTATGTGGTGGCGTAAAGCCGAAAATATCAATCTAATATATTGAAAATAAGCAGTTTGTTTGATGTTTACGAAAGTGGGTTCGATGCGTTCTCTGTGTGTAACATATATTTTACAATTATGCGTAAAAATCGCCAAGATAAAGATTTCTCCCCACGTATTCCAATTTCTCAAGACCTGCGCCAAGTTAGAAAAATAAGTCCAAACAAAAGCTACTGAGACAAGGAGAAAGTCATGGTTGATGCATATAACCCACTAGGAACAGACGGATTTGAGTTTGTTGAATATACCGCTGCTGACAACAAAGGCATTCAACAGCTTAAAGATCTGTTTATATCGTTAGGTTTTGCGGAAATTGCAAAGCATCGCTCAAAAGAAGCGTGGTTATATCGACAAGGTGACATTAGCTTTATTGTGAATGCGCAGCCGCATAGCCAAGCTGAGGGATTCGCCAAAGTTCACGGTCCGTCGGTTTGTGGCATGGCATTTCGTGTGAAAGACGCCACCGTTGCTCTTGCGCATGCGTTAGAGAATGGCGGTAAAGAATATAAAACGGAAATTGGGCCGATGGAGCTAAGCATTCCTGCTATTTATGGCATCGGTGAAAGCTTGCTTTATTTTGTCGATCGTTATGGAAAGCAGAGCATCTATGATGTCGATTTTCGTTTTTATAATGATGCTGATGAGCGTTTATCAAAAGCGAATGTTGGTCTTTACGAAATCGACCACTTAACGCACAACGTTAAGCAAGGCAACATGGATGTCTGGTCTGGTTTCTATGAGCGCATTGGTAATTTCCGCGAAATTCGTTATTTCGATATCGAAGGTAAGCTGACTGGTCTTGTCAGCCGTGCGATGACCGCACCTTGCGGCAAAATCCGAATTCCTATCAATGAGTCGTCAGATGATAAATCACAGATTGAAGAGTTTATCCGTGAATACAATGGCGAAGGTATTCAACACATCGCATTGACCACTGACGACATCTACGAAACGGTCAAAACCTTGCGTGAGCGAGGCATGGACTTTATGCCAACGCCAGGTACTTATTACGAGAAAGTCGATCAGCGTGTTGAAGGTCACGGTGAAGATGTAAGCAAGCTTCGTGATTTGCAGATTCTTATTGATGGTGCACCAACGAAAGATGGCATCTTGCTACAAATCTTTACTCAAACCGTTATCGGCCCTGTGTTCTTCGAAATCATCCAACGTAAAGGCAATGAAGGCTTTGGCGAGGGTAACTTCAAAGCGTTGTTTGAATCGATAGAAGAAGACCAAATTCGCCGAGGAGTATTGAGCGATGCATAAATGGATCACATTCCCTCACCGGGAGGGAGTGTGCTCTAAACAAGCGCATGCTGACTTCCCGGAAGAGGCAATTTATGAACGTGAGGCAGGTCGAAGTGGCTTCTTCGGCCCCGCAACACATTTTCATCATCAACATGCCCCAACGGGGTGGTCTGAGTGGGAAGGCGAGCTACGTCCACGAGCGTTCGATTTTAATCTAGTCGAAAAAGCCAGCCATATTACCCCTTGGGCAGTCCCGCATCTATTACACAACGCGAATTGTAAAGTTCGTGTTTGGCGTATGGATGAAAAAATGGACTTCTTGGTGAGAAATGCAGATGGCGACGAACTGCTATTCATCCACCAAGGTACGGCAGATCTCTACTGTGATTATGGTCATTTGAAAGTGAGCGAAGGGGATTATGTCATGATCCCGCGCTCAACGAGCTGGCGTTTAGAGCCAAGCGAGCCGATGTTCATTCTGATGATCGAAAACACCGATGCGGCTTATACATTGCCCGAAAAAGGCATGGTTGGAAACCACGCGGTGTTTGATCCGGCGGTTCTAGAAACGCCGTCGATCAACGATCAGTTCCGTGCTCAATATTCTGAGAATCAAACACAGGTTCAGGTGAAACGCCACGATAAAGTCAGTGTTATCACTTACCCATTCAACCCGCTGGATGCGATTGGCTGGCATGGTGATTTGGCGGTAGTAAAAGTGAACTGGCGTGATATTCGTCCACTTATGTCACATCGTTACCATTTACCGCCTTCTGCACATACTACATTTGTAGGAGCAGGATTTGTGGTGTGTACCTTCGTTCCTCGTCCAATTGAAAGTGATCCTGGAGCGCTCAAAGTACCGTTCTACCACAACAATGACGATTATGACGAAGTCTTGTTCTACCATGCAGGTGATTTCTTCAGCCGTGACAACATTGAAGCAGGCATGGTGACATTCCATCCAGCAGGATTTACACATGGCCCTCACCCGAAAGCTTTCAAAGCAGGGCGAGAGCATAAGAAGACTTTTACCGACGAAGTCGCGGTCATGATTGATACGCGTCACGCACTTCAGTTTTCGGATGAGCTGGAAAAAGTAGAAAACAAAGAATACGTCTATAGCTGGCAAGAGAAGTAAGAGGCAAGGATGAAATTAGCAACCAAGAAAAATGGCACTCGTGACGGTTTGTTGATGGTCGTGAGCAAAGACTTAACGCGCTGCGTACCTGCGACAGAAATTTTCCACCCCATGAACTTAGCTCCGACGATGCAGGTGGCGCTTGATAACTGGGAGACGCTAGCACCACAACTGGAAGAGCTATACGTTGCACTGAACAATGGCACGGTTGCAGGGTATGAAGAGTTTGAAGCGCACTACTGTGAGTCGCCGCTTCCTCGCGCTTATCAGTGGGCTGATGGCAGTGCTTACGTAAACCACGTTGAGTTGGTTCGAAAAGCTCGCGGCGCTGAAATGCCAGAGAGTTTTTGGACGGACCCGTTGATGTACCAAGGAGGCTCTGATGCCTTTATTGGACCTTGTGACAACGTCGAGTTTGCGAGTGATGAATGGGGTATTGATTTCGAAGGTGAAGTTGCTGTGGTAACTGGTGACGTACCAATGGGCGCGAGTGTTGCAGAGGCTCAGGAGTCGATTCGTTTGATCATGCTGGTGAATGATATCTCACTGCGCGGTCTAATTCCGGCAGAGTTAGCTAAAGGGTTTGGTTTTTTCCAATCTAAACCTTCTTCTGCGTTTTCTCCTGTGGCAGTAACACCTGACGAACTAGGCGATGCGTGGTACGAAAACAAAGTGCATTTACCACTGGTCTCGACATACAACCACAAGCCGTTTGGTCGCCCAAATGCGGGTATCGATATGACGTTTGATTTCGCAGACTTAATTGTTCACGCGACTAAAACGCGCCCGCTATCTGCTGGGGCAATTATAGGTTCTGGCACGGTATCTAATAAGCAAGGCACCGAACATGGCACTTCTATTGAAGAAGGTGGCGTTGGCTATTCATGTATCGCGGAAGTTCGCATGATTGAAACCATTCGTGATGGTAAGCCGTCGACTAACTTCATGTCGTTTGGAGATTCAATCAGATTGGAAATGTTCGATGCGGATGGCAACAACATATTCGGCTCGATTGACCAACAAGTTAGCCAATATCTCAAGCACTAACAATGCTGGTTGGGAGACGATATGAGCGATAGCATGATTTTATACGGATACTGGCGATCATCGGCGGCGTATCGTGTGCGTATTTGCTTGAATCTTAAAGAGTTATCGTATGATTCAAAATCGGTACACTTGGTGCGCAATGGTGGCGAACAACACAGTGACGAGTACCATGAGTTAAACGCTTCTGAACTGGTTCCTTTGCTGGTGGATGGGGAGGTTCAGTTAACCCAGTCACTGGCGATCATTCAATACTTAGAAGAACACTACCCGGATGTCACTGTGATCCCCGAGCAAACGCCGCTTCGATATCAAGCACTAGCTTTGGCTCAGGATATTGCAATGGAAATTCATCCCCTGAATAACTTGAGAGTTCTACAGTATTTAGAGGGGGAGTTAGCTTGCGAGTCAGAGCGCAAAGTCGCTTGGATTCATCACTGGATCCACAAAGGTTTTACAGCATTAGAAGAGAAACTTCAGAAGCATCGTAAACTAAATGGTGATTGCAAGTTTAGCCTGACAAGCTCGCCATCTATTGTCGATATTTGTCTGGTACCACAATTTTATAACGCACAACGCTTTGGTGTAGATACCTCTCTTTATCCAACCATTAACGCTGTTGTGCAGTCATGCAATCAACTGCCAGCTTTTATTGATGCGATGCCAGAGAATCAGCCGGACGCTAATAGTTGATTCTTAGCATACATAATGTATTAACAAAATTTAAACGAGCCAATCCAAGTGTGTGATTGGCTCGTTTTTATTGGTGAGCAAAATTTTCTGTTTCTCGCTATCGTCGTTGTGCCTCAAAATTGCGAGGTTTTGTTGCTCTGCATAACATTTCCATTTACGCTTTGAGCAACGAGTTGTTTTGGATGCACTTTATTTATGACCAACATTTTTATCATTGTTGTTCTTCTGGTTTTATTCTTCTTTGTTATTCAAAAGTACGTGATTAAGCACGATGACACGCGTGATTATCCTTATCGCTCGAAAGGCCCTCTGCTCAGAGGTCAAGAGGGTGCGTTTTATAATGCGTTAAGAGCGGCGGTAGGGGAGCATGCCGTAGTATTCGCGAAAGTAAACATGTCCAGTTTGGTTACGCCAAAAGAAATCAAAAATAAGAAGCAGTTTTTTGTCGCGAACAATCGTATATCTCGAAGCTATTTTGATTACGTTATTTGTGACCCAAGGACACTAGAGCCGCGCGTTATCGTTGAATTGGATAATGGGCAGGAGCTAAACAAGGGTAAGATAGAAAGACAAAAGTTATTGATTCATGTTTGTAAGACGGCCAACCTGCCTTTAATTGGCGCCTCGATAAAGCACAGTTATCAAGTTGGGCGATTACGTCGTTTGCTTGCGGCACACATTGATTTGATTGAGCCCGATAAAGAAGTGCGTTTTTGTAAAAAATGCGGCAGTCCGATGATCATTAAAACCGCAAGCCAAGGTGAGTTCAAAGGGAGACGTTTCTTTACTTGTAGCCGTCAGCCGAATTGTACATACACCGAAAATTATAACGTTGTGTTTGAGGCGGACGACTAAACACGATAATTAACCAGCAGAAACAAGGGGCTTTGATTAGAGATGATCAAAGCCTTTTTGGTATCAGTCATCAAGGCAGGGCCTATACTTTGAAAAAGAGGGCAGAATAGGGCAGCCATATGCGATACGGATGGATTTTATCGGCGTTGTTCATCGCATCGAATGTTAGTGCGATACCTAATTTGAAACCACTGGAGTGTGAATTGACAGAGACACCCCAAGATCATTTCTTGTTTTACCGAGAGCAAATGGTTTACCACAGTGAGCAGTTTGTCATATTTCAAAACTTCAAAGGCAGGGTGAGCACTCAAGTAGACGTCAAAACAGGAGAGTTGATCCGTACAACCTATATCGGCGAACCATTTAAACCTAAATATCAGATTTTGTTCGGCACTTGCCCTAAGGTATCGCAAATCTTACAGATTTGGATGCTCAGTGAAGTGCCTTACGACAATTAAGTGAGATAATAAAAGTTATATAGATCACACTTTTAATCCATGAAGGATTCAGCTTTGCTGATAAAATCATCTGAAAACGCGTGTTGAGTTTACATTTTCGCCAAACGGTTCAAAGTTGGTAAATTTGTGCTTGCACCGTCGTTCGCTTATAGCTAATATCCTCGTCGTTCCAGAGAAATGCGTCCGTAGCTCAGCTGGTTAGAGTATCGCCTTGACATGGCGGGGGTCGGTGGTTCGAGTCCACTCGGACGCACCATTCTGAATTGAATGGTTAGGAACATAAAAATTTGGGTCCGTAGCTCAGTTGGTTAGAGTACTACCTTGACATGGTAGGGGTCGGCGATTCGAGTTCGCCCGGACCCACCAATGACCCGTCCTGATATGGG